>JBBKVU010000042.1:0-4631 GCA_037968595.1 Comamonas sp. | reverse complement strand
GCCGGGCCGAACAGCACGCCGGCCAGGGCGATGGCCACCGAGACCGGGTCGAGTTGATTGGTGCCCATGTCAGAGCCTTTCTGCAGGCGTAAAAAAACCCGCCGAAGCGGGTGTGGGTGGAGCGGCGCCGGTCAAAGCGCGACCGCCATGCGGAACAGGTCGTCCAATTGCTCGGGCGTGCCGCCCAGCTGCGCCCACATGGCTTGCACGAACGGGTTACCGCGCTCCCAGGTGCCGGCCTCGTACTCAATCTGAGCATCGCGGCGCTCGAGCGGGTCGGAAATGGCCGCGATTGCCGCTTCCACATCGTCAAGGCGTCCGTGCACCAGCAATGCCCGTTGGCCCTGGCGGCGGGTGCAGGAGTGCGGCACGGGATCGGGGTCAGGCTCGGGAGCGGGCGGTGGACCGAATGCCCCGCCCTCATACAGCCAGCCAATGCCAACGCCAGCAGCGGCCAGCACCCAGTTTTCAGCCAAAGGCGCAACAGCCAGCGCCATATTTGCGACAAGGCCGCCTTCAATGATTGCGTATGTGTTTGCCATTCTTACCACCATGTGAGTCGCGCTTGACCGCGGGCGCCCGCGCCGGACGTTGCTGTGCCTGACGATGGACTGTTACCGATGGATATGCCACCGCCACCGCCTCCAGGGGCTGTGCCACTTGTAGCCACAGAATTTGTAAGATTTCCGCCATAGCCTGCACCCCCATTGCCGCCGCGAATGCTCACACCTGCGGCCACGTATGTGCTGCTCCCCGCGCCGCCTCCAGCTCCCCCGTAAATTGAGTCTCCGCCCGAGCCAGGGGTCGGCCGTGCATTGAGCCCCCCCGAGGATGGGCCGCCGCCGGCGCCACCATTTGCCGAGCGATCTGTCCTCAGTGGGGCGGAAATGCTGGCAGCGCCAAGCCCTCCTAAGGCTTTGAGCAGCACGTCCCCGAAAAGCGTATCCCCGCCGGATATGCCAGGGGTAGTTGAGGTGCTTGACGAAACAACAGCGGCGCCACCCGCGCCAATCACCAGAGGAATCGTTGCTGGAAGGCTCGATATGTCAAAGACAGATGTGGCGTAGCTGCCCCCTTCTCCGCCACAAACCGCCGACGATGCGCCGCGCTGTGCACCACCAGATCCCCCACCGCCCCACAGCTCGACAAGCACGTAGGTAGCCGTGCCAAAAATCGACTTGCTGATGTTCTGCGATGCTGTGTAGTCCTGGGTGCCACGAGAATTTACTACCGACCAGCCGACACCCGTTTCATCGGGGAGGACCACTAGTGCCTGGCCAGCCTTTCCGGCCATCGATGGGAGGCCTGCATCCTCACCAATGGCGGCGGCAACAGCCATTGCCGCCTGCTTTGCCGCCTCGGACCTGTCGGCCTCATCCCGGCTGCGGTTCGCCTGCGTGTTGGCCGTGCCCGCGCTACCGGCTGCTGCCGTCGCTGCATCGCCCGCAATCAGAGCGCGTTCATTAGCTGCGACTGCGTTTTGATAGGTCGCCGCAGTTGCCGCGTTGATTTGCGGGACCATTGCCTCCTGCGCCTCGATCGTCGCAAAGCTCTTCGCGTCGAACTGCTCCACCGTGTCGGTCGGGCGCGGCCCCACCGGCAGCAAAGCGATGGGAGTTGGTTGGATAGGTGCCGTCATGTAAGGCTCTCCAGTTCTAGTTCGCTGTCTGCGTAGTCGTAGTAGTTCAAGAGCACTTCGAAGTTCTTGATGAACCCGTAGATCGTGGTGCTCTCAAATCGCTCTGAGCCAATCCAAAGGCAGGCTGTCGCGCGGCACTCCACGGCATAGGCCTTGAAGGCGTCAACCTCGCTGGCGCGCAGCAACATGGAAAAGCCGGCCCTGCTTGAAAACGCGCCCTCGATCACGTCCAAGTCGCCGTATTCGTTACGGCCCTTTTTCGAGTAGTCGTCGAAGCCGACGCGAGCCCCTTGCTTGACGCCCAGCGTGAAGTCGCGCCGCACGCCAACAAGCAGCACGCCTACGGCCAAGTCGGCGGCGCCCTCGATGTCGATCAGGATTTCGGTGCCGGGGATGGCATTAAGATTGCTGAACAGCGCTTGCGTCGCCACTCGGCGCTCACTGAAATAAAAGGACCACCAGCCTGCGCTGAGCGGAAGGCGGCGCAAGCTGGCTGTCTTGTCGTAGATATAGCCGTAGGTGGGATGCCAAACGCGCACACGGATGCTCGATGCGCCTGTGACGTTGAGCACGCCTACGTAGTTGACGCTCTTGCCGACCTTGATGCGGTAGCTCATGGAGCCGGCCTGCTTGGTCTGGCTGCTGATCGACTTGTCGAACAGCTTCCAGCGATTCACCGGGCCCCGGCTGCGCCACTTATCGGTGGCTGTAGCCGGGTTGTTCCCGGTGTTCGATGCCGCAACGCTTTCATAGATGCCATGCTCATAAATCACAAGCTGGCCAACGGCATAGGTGGTGGCGTTCAACCACACAGGGTGGTCGTTCTCCGGCACCGTGCTGCTGACCAGCATTGCGGGCGTCACAATCACCGGCTTCACCGATGACAGTTTGCTGATGCTCATACAGGGGCTTCCTCTCGTTTGTCGGGCATGCCCGCTCCATCCCAGCGCTCCAGGACCCTCGCCACCTTGGCGTTCAGGCGCACGATTTCTCCGGCCTGCACGCGGTTGTCCTCCCGCAAAGCGCGAAGCTCTGTCAGCAGTGCATCGTTGTTGCCGCCACCGCCAAGTGCGCGGGCCAGTTGCGACTGGTTCCAGACGCGGCTTGGCCCCGTGGCCTCCAGCTCTGGCCCACGCTCGCCGACGATCCGCAGGCCGCCCGCGTGGAAGCCACCTTCAGCGAACTGCGGCACGCTGATCCCGGCAGCCGACGACATGGCCGAAGCCAGGCCAGCGATTGCTGGAAGCAGCGATGTGCCGATGGCGCCCGCAAGCTCAGCAGGCAGGCTCTGCAGCGCAGTCGTGGTCATCACGCCCTGGTCGATCAGCTTCTGCGTCAGCGTTGCCTCGGTTTCGAAGGCCGTGGCCGACTCCACCAGCAGGTCATCAATCAGCTTCTGCGTTGCCGCACTGACCTTGAACTGCTCTGCAGAGCTGGCCGCAACCGATTCCGCCGCGGCTATCTGGCGCTCGAGCTGGCTGACCGGGCTGGATGCCGAGGCCTCCTGTATTGCCGCCGTGGCCGCCAGCTCTGCAGCTATCCGCCCCGACAGAACCGAGTAGTCCTGCTGGCTGACCGCCATCTGCTGCGCAAGCGTCAGGTAGTTGCCTGTGACGCCCTGCAGCTCCTGCATCGCACCGGTGTCGCCGGCGCGCGCTTTTGCCAACAGGTCACGACGCTGGCCGTCCAAGGCGGCCATGCGCTCAGCCGCGCCAAGGCCGGACGCCTCGCTGAAGCCCAAAGACTTCGCGTAGTCGCCCAGGCCCTGCGCCGCGCTCAGCAGCTGCTTTGCCGCGTTGACCTGCTCGCGCGCCGCATTGGCCCGCGCCGTCGCCGCTGCTGCCTCCGCCTGGCGCGCAGCCTGCTGACCATTCCAGAGCCCCTGCTCGAGGTTGATGATCTGCTGCAGCGCCGCCACGCGGCCGTCGGTGGTTGTCGCGTTGGTATAGCTGCCCTGCACCACCCCGAGTTGCTGCGACAGGCCAGACGTGTTGCCGGTGTACTGCGCCGCAATGCCCGCCATCGTCCCGAAGTTCGACCAGGCGCCCGACATGGACTGCACCGCCGATTGCGCCAGGTCATCGAAGAACTGTTTCGCGTAGTCGGCAGCCGATGCAAATTCACCAGCCATGGCCAGCAGCTTCACAGCCAGCTCAGCCTGGCCCGAGGTCATTGCCTCTTCGACCGTGGTGCGGAAAAGCTCCTTGGCTTCCTCGCCTTCGGCGGGGTCGATATAGAGGCCAAGATCGCCCAGCGATTGCATCAGCACGTCGCGCTGCCCCAGCGCGCGCTCATGCTCGCTGTAGAAGCCCTGGTTGAAGGCGCCGGCACCGCTGGCGAGCGCGTCCATGCTGCCCGCAGCCGCAAGAAGGCGCGCCTGCATCTCGCTAGTGGCGCCAGAGAACATCACCATCGCGTTGCCGAGCTCGGCCCACGCATCGGGGGTGTCCTTCACCGCATCCAGCATCTGTTGCGCGTAATCCGCCGTCGATGCAAAGGCGCCCGACATCGCCAGCAACTGCGCCGCCAACTCGACTTGCCCCGAGCCCATGGCTTCCTGGACAGTCTTGCGGAACAGCTCTTTCGCTGCATCGCCCTCTGCAGGGTCGATATACAGGCCCATGCCGGCGAGCGCCGCCATCTGCAGCTCACGCTGCTTGAGCGCGCGCTCACCCTCGGTGAAGAAGCCCTGGTAGAAGGCTTCGGCATTTCCGGCCAGCGCCTCGACGCCACCAGACGTTGCCAGCAGTCGGGTCTGTGCATCGTCGGTGATGCCCGCGAACATCGCCATGGTCTTGCCCAGACCTTCGAACACCGTTTTCACGGTGGCGATCTGCTGCAGGGCCGCGTTCAGGGTGTCGATGTCCTTGGCCGTCTTCAGGATCTGGTCAGCCCATCCGGGAAGGTCCATTTCCAAGAACACGTTTTTCATGTCCACGGCAATCGCGTTCAGGTACTCCTTGTTCCCCGCCTCGCCGTCTGCGAACACCCG
>JBBKVU010000041.1:0-14461 GCA_037968595.1 Comamonas sp. | reverse complement strand
CCCAGCAGCAGGGCATCGAAGCCGCCGGCGCGCAGGCCGCCGCACATGTGGATGCGCGCGCCGGCGGCTTCGATGCCCTGCTGCTGGGCCGCTGGCCCGACGAGAACGGCCCGCTGTTTCGCTTCGAGCTGCAGGGCCCGGCCGGCGAGACGCCGTATGAGCTGATGGAGCGCCACGGCCACCTGCCGCTGCCGCCCTACATCGAGCGCCAGCAGTCGGAGGGAAACGACCCCGATGCCGCCGAAGACAGCCAGCGCTACCAGACCGTGTTTGCCGACAAGCCCGGCGCCGTCGCCGCGCCCACGGCAGCGCTGCATTTCGATGAAGCCGTGCTGGCCAGTCTGGCCGAGCGCGGCGTGGAACGCGCCAGCGTGACCCTGCATGTGGGCGCGGGCACCTTCCAGCCGGTCAAGACCGAGAACCTCGCCGAGCATCAGATGCACAGCGAGTGGTATGACATTCCGTTTGCCACGCTGGCCGCGCTCGAGCGCTGCCGCCAGCGCGGCGGGCGCGTGATTGCCGTCGGCACGACCACGGTGCGCACGCTGGAATCCTGGGCCAAGAGCGGCAATATCCAGGGCGACACCAATATCTTCATCACCCCGGGCTTCCAGTTCGAAGTGGTCGACATGCTGGTCACCAATTTCCACCTGCCCAAGAGCACGCTGATGATGCTGGTCAGCGCGCTGGCCGGCTACGAGCAGGTGATGTCGCTGTACCAGCAGGCCATTGCCCACCACTACCGGTTCTTCAGCTACGGCGATTCAATGCTGCTGGAGCGACAACGTTAAGCTTCAGCAAGACGCGTCCGTTCGCCCTGAGCCTGTCGAAGGGCGTTTCAGGGCGAGACGGTCACGGCGCGCTCATCCTAGGCGAAGTAATGGCACAGGCGCTGTCCCTTGACCTCGTGCACCGTGACCTCGATGCCGTAGAGCGCTGACAGCACTTCGTCCTGCACCACGCGCTGCGGCGGGCCTTCGTGGGCCACGGCGCCGTCCTTCATGGCGATGATGTGGTCGGCGTAGCAGGCCGCGAAATTGATGTCGTGCAGCACCACCACCACGGTCTTGCCGCGCTCATCGACTGCGCGGCGCAGCAGCTTCATCATGGCCACGGCATGGGCCATGTCGAGATTGTTGAGCGGCTCGTCCAGCAGCATGTAGGGCGTGTCCTGGCACAACACCATGGCGATGTAGGCGCGCTGGCGCTGGCCGCCCGAAAGCTCGTCGAGAAAGCGCTCGGCCAGGGGCTCCAGCTGCAGGTAGTCCAGCGCATCTTCCACATGGCGCAGGTCTTCGGGCGTGAGCCGGCCCTTGCTGTGCGGAAAGCGGCCAAAGCCCACGAGGTCGCGCACCGTCAGGCGCAGCGCCGACTGGTTGTCCTGGCGCAGGATGGCAAGCACGCGCGACAGCGCGTCGCTGGCCGTGGTGGCGACGTCGAGCCCGTCGACGCTCACCTGACCGCTGCTCATCGGCATCAGCCGGCTGACCAGCGACAGCAGCGTCGACTTGCCCGCGCCGTTGGGGCCGATGATGGCCGTGAACTGCTGCTTTGGAATCTGCAGCGAAACCGCGTTCAGCACCGTGGTGCTGCCGTGGCGCTTGACCACATCACGTGCGTCGATCATGTCTTGCCCTTGCGCATCAACAAATAAATGAATACCAGGCCGCCGAGAAACTCGACAACGATGGACAGCGAGGTGTTGAAGGCAAACACCTGCTCGAGAATCACCTGGCCGCCCAGCAGCAGCACGCAGCCCCAGAGCACGGCCGCGGGCAGCACCCAGCTGTGGCGCCGCGTTCCCATCCACTGGTAGGCCATGTTGCTGACCAGCAGGCCGAAGAACGTCACCGGGCCGACCAGCGCCGTCGAGACCGCGACCAGGCAGGCCATCACGATCAGCAACTGCAGCACCTGGCGCTGGTAGGCCAGCCCCAGGTTGACGGCGACATCGCGGCCCAGCGCCAGCACATCCAGCACATGGCGCTGGCGCCAGATCCAGGCCGCGCCCAGCAGCATCAAGGCCAGCGAAGGCCACAGCAGCTGCACCTGGATGGAGTTGAAGTTGGCAAACATCCGGTCCTGCAGCGTCGCGAACTCGTTGGGGTCGATCATGCGCATGGCAAAGCCGGTCAGGCTGCGAAAGAAGATGCCGCCAACCATGCCCACCAGCAGCATCAGGTGCAGGCTGCTGGCCTGGCCGGTAAACAGCCAGCGCATCAGCAGCACGCTGAAGAACACCATCAGCACGATTTCCAGCAGGTACTTGGGCAGCACCCCCCAGGCCACCACGCCCGAGGCGCCCAGCAGCAGCACCAGCAGCGCCTGCAGGAACAGGTAGAGCGCGTCCAGCCCCATGACCGAAGGCGTGAGAATGGTGTTGTGGGTGATGGTCTGGAAGACCACGGTCGACATGCCTATGGCGCCGGCCACGACCAGCATGGTCAGCAGCTTGATGCCGCGGTGCTCGAGCACGAACGCCCAGTCGGTCTGCACCCCCACGGTCATGAACGCCAGGCAGGCCAGCACGGCCAGCAGCGCCAGCAGGTTCAGCCGCGTGCGCGGCTGGCGCCAGCGCTCGGCCCAGGACGGCGCGCGCGGCGCGGCGGTTTGCAAAGTGTTTTCCATCTCAGATTCCCATGATGCTCAACTGCTCAGCATCAACCGTTGCCCGTGAAACTGGCGTACCCCAGCGCAGGGACACCGAGCAAGGGCCGCCCCGCAGCGATGGTGTCGTCCCTGGCCGGGCGCCCCCCTCCACCGAAGGTTGAGAGGGGGAAGCGGCGACAGCCGCTCAGGGGGTGCTTCATTTTCTGCGACGCACGATCAGCACCAGGAACAGCGCGCTGCCCACGACCCCCATCACCGTGCCCACGGGAATTTCATAGGGCGCGATCACCAGCCGCCCGACCAGATCGCACAGCAGCGTGAGACCGGCGCCGGCAATGGCGACCCACAGCACGCTGCGGCGCACGTTGTCGCCGACGATCAGGCGCACGACATTCGGCACGATCAGCCCGACGAAGGGAATGCTGCCCACGGTCACGACCACGCAGGCCGTGACGATGGCCACGACCACCAGGCCCTGCCAGACCAGGCGCTTGTAATTGAGCCCGAGGTTGGTGGCAAAGGACTCGCCCAGCCCGGCAACGGTGAAGCGGTCGGCCGCCAGGCAGGCCAGCAGCGTCACGCCCAGCGACAGCCAGAGCATTTCATAGCGGCCTTCGATGACCACCGAGAAATCGCCGTTGGACCAGGCGCGCAGCGACTGGATCAGATCATGCTGGTAGGCGAAGAACATGGCCCCGGCATCGATCACGCCGGCCAGAACCAGGCCAACCAGCGGCACGATCCAGGCCGAGCGCAGCTTCACGCGCGCCAGAACGGCCAGAAACAGCGCCGTGCCGGCCAGCGCCATCAGCGCCGAAACGCCCATCTTGGCCCAGACCGACCAGTCGGGCGCCCACAGCGCCATCATCAGCATGCCCAGGCTTGCCGACTCGACCGTGCCCACGGTGGAGGGCTCGACAAAGTGATTGCGCGCCAGCATCTGCATCAGCAGGCCGGCAACCGCCATGGACGAGCCCGCGAGAATCAGCGCCAGCGTGCGCGGCACCCGGCTGTAGAGCAGCACCTGGGCAACCATGTCGTCCTCCTGCGAGGACCACAGCGTGTTCCACGACACGTCGCTCACGCCCACCGACAGGCTCCACAGCGCCAATACAAAAAGGGCCACCAGGGCCCCGGACCACGCCAGCACAAAGGCGCCCGACCTGGCGGCGCACAGCCTGGCTGCGGGCTGCTTAACTGCGGGCGAAGGCATCCGACAGTTGCTGGATATTGGTTCTCAGGGCGCCCGGGCCGGCGTTGGACAGCAGATACCAGCTGGCGGCATCGAGGTAGACGACCTGCTTGCTGCGCCAGGCCTTGGTGGCCTGCACCAGCTTGTTGTCGAGCAGCTTCTGCGCGGCCTGGCCTTCGCGGCCGATCGCGGCATCGCGGTCCAGCACGAACAGCCACTCGGGGTTGGCCTTGAGCAGGTATTCGAAGGACACGGCCTGGCCATGCTTGGAGACTTCGATCTTCTGCGGCAGCGGCTTCATGCCGAACACCGTATAGAGCATGTCGAAACGCGAGCCCGGGCCGTAGACGCTGAGCTTGCCGCCGTTGGTCATCAGGAACAGGCCCGGACCCTGCTTGGCGGCCTGCGTGCGCAGACCGGCGATTTCCTGTTCTATGGTCTTGATCTCGGCTTCGCCCTTTTCGCCTAGGCCGTAGACCGCCGCGATCGCGCGGATGTTGCGATACACCTCTTCAAGCTGCTTCTGGTTGTCGAGCGTCACATCCAGCACGGGCGCGAACTTGCTGAGCGCCTCGATCTTGGGCAGCGAACGGTTGCCGGCAATGATCAGATCGGGCTTGAGCGCCTTGATCTTTTCATAGTCGGGCTCGAACAGGCTGCCGATCTGCGGGTACTTGGCGCTGTCGGAATAGCGCTCGAGCTGGGGCGGAAGTTTCTGCTTGGGAATGCCCTGCACCTCGGCGCCCAGCGCCTGGATGATGTCCAGCGCCGACAGGTCGAGCACCAGCACGGTTTTGGGCTTCAAGGGCAGGCGCACTTCGCCCGTACTGTCCTTGACGGTGACGGTCTGCGCGGCCCAGCCCGTGGCAGCGCCACCGGCCATGCTCACCACCACACCCCATTGCCCCAGGCGGCCCATCGCCTGACGGCGCGTCACGGAAAACGTCATAACCCCTATCCTTCCTCACAAAACCGGCAAAAAACATTCGCAGTAAAAGCGCCTGGCAGGCTTGCGGCGAGCACTCCATTTGCGAACAATTATCATTTTGCATCCTACCAGAAGCCTAGGGTTGATACGTATACGCATGGTTTTTCCACGGTTGCCCGCATGGCCGCTGCGCTCCGCGCTACATGCGGCGCCCGCGTCCGTGTCAATGGGCCTGGCGCAAGCTCTAGAATGATCCACCTGCGCGGCGCATGCCGCCGCGCAGCCAATTCCAGGCCGCGCTCGCGGCAGATTCATTCAAAAAAGAGAGGGTGGGCGCGATGTCCTCCTGGTTTGCGGGACTGTCCCCGTCCGTGCGCGCGGCGCTGACGGGCATAGGCCTCACGGTATGCGCCTGCGCGCTGTTTGCGCTGCTCGACAGCGCGACGAAATTCAGCGGCCAGGCCCTGCCCATGCTGCTGGTGGTCTGGCTGCGCTATCTGTCCCAGGCGCTGGTGACCACGGCGCTGGTGCTGCCGCGCTACGGCTGGTCCATCCTGCGCACCCAGCATCCGCGCTTTCAGCTCAGCCGCTCGGCCTTCGGCCTGCTGACCACCTGCGTGGCCTTCTTCTGCATCCAGAGCATGCCGCTGGGCAACTTCACCGCGATCTGGGCGGCCAGCCCGCTGCTGATCGTCGTGGCTTCGGCCTGGCTGTTCAAGGAACGCATCAGCGGCACGCGCCTGGTGCTGCTGCTGATCGGCCTGGCCTGCGTGATCCTGATCGTGCGACCCGAAAGCTCCGACCAGCCGCTGGGCTGGCGCAGCCTGCTGCCGATGGCGCTGCTGCTGTGCGGCACGGGCTACCAGCTGCTGGGCAGCCGCCTCGCGCGCCTCGATGAACCCGCGACCACCCAGCTCTACACCACCTGGCTGCCGCTGCTGCTGACGGCCCCGCTGCTGCCCTGGTTCTGGCAAAGCGTGGACCGCTGGCAGCTCTGGGGCGCGGTGCTGGTGATGGGCGTGTGCAGCGGCGTCGGTCATCTGCTGCTGCTGCAGGCCTACCGCGTCGCGACGCCGGCAACGATCTCGCCGTTTCTCTACAGCCAGATCGGTTTTGCCATGGCCATGGGCTGGCTGTTCTTCGGCCAGGTGCCCGATCTGCTGTCGCTGCTGGGCATGGCGGGGGTGGTGCTGTGCGGCATGGCCAGCATCTGGCTCAGCATGAGAGAGTCACGCTGAACCAAATTCCCCGTTCGCGCGCAGGCCCCTCCCGTTCACGCCGAGCCCAACACCCCGTTCACGCTGAGCTGGTCGAAGCGCGCGCTGCACGAAACGCGCGCGCCTGACCGAAGTGGCCGTTGCCGATGAACGGCACCGGCGGGCGCAGCGCCGACAGCGGCGAGGGGTGGTTGCTGGTCAGAACCAGATGACCGCGGTCCGCGGGAATCCAGGCCTGCTTGGACTGCGCATGGCTGCCCCAGAGCATGAACACCACGGGATGCGGGCCTTGCGCCACATGGCGGATCACGGCGTCGGTCAGGGCCTCCCAGCCGCGCTTGCTGTGGCTCGCGGCCTGGCCCTCTTCCACCGTCAGGCAGGTGTTGAGCAGCAGCACGCCATGCGTGGCCCAGTTGGCCAGGCTGCCGCCGGGCGCCGGGAAAGCGGGCATGGGCGTGCCCAGGTCGCGCTGCATTTCCTTGAAGATATTGCGCAGCGACGGCGGCAGACGCACGCCGGGCGCGACCGAGAACGCCAGGCCTTCGGCCTGGCCGCGGCCGTGGTACGGGTCCTGGCCCAGGATCACCACGCGCACCGCTTCGGGCGGCGTGAGTTCCAGCGCGCGCAGCGGCTGGGGCGGGAAGATCACCGCGCCGGCATCAAGCCGCGACTGCAGGAAGGCCAGCCGCTGCTGGCCGCCAGGGCTGGCAAAAAAGCCAACGACCAGCGGCTGCCAGCCCGCGGCCACCGGCCAGTCGGCCGGGTTCGCGCTCTGCAGCTGGGTCGCGGCGTCGGAGGCAAGAGTGTCGATAGCGTGCTGCATGTCGCCCCGCGTTGTCAGGAGAACAGCTTGGCCAGGGCCAGGCCGGGGTCGTCGGCGCGCATGAACGCTTCGCCGACCAGGAAGGCGTTCACTCCGGCGTCGCGCAGCGTCTTCACGTCGGCGGGCGTGAGAATGCCCGACTCGGTGACCAGCAGCTTGTCGGCCGGCACCTGCTTTTGCAGCTCCAGCGTGGTCTGCAGGCTGACTTCAAAGGTGCGCAGATTGCGGTTGTTGATGCCCAGCAGCGCGGTCTTCAAACGCAACGCGCGCTCGAGTTCAGCCGCGTCATGCACCTCGACCAGCACCGCCATGTCGAGGCTGCGCGCCACGGCTTCCATCTCGGCCATCTGCGCGTCTTCGAGGCAGGCGGCAATCAGCAGCACGCAGTCGGCGCCCATGGCGCGCGACTCGTAGACCTGGTAGGGGTCGATCAGGAAATCCTTGCGCAGCACCGGCAGCAGGCAGCTGGCGCGCGCCTGCTTGAGGTAGTCGACGCTGCCCTGGAAGAACTGCTTGTCGGTCAGCACCGAAAGGCAGGCCGCGCTCACCTTGCCGTCGCCGTCGGCATAGCTTTGCGCGATGTCGGCGGGAATGAAGTCGGCGCGTATCACGCCCTTGGACGGGCTGGCCTTCTTGACTTCGGCAATCACCGCCGCCTGGCCCTTGGCGATCTTGGCGCGCAGCGCGCCTTCGAAGTCGCGCGTGAGCACGCGGCTTTCGGCATCGCGGCGCATCTCGGCCAGCGGCATGCGTTTCTGGGCAGCGGCGAGTTCTTCGCGCTTGACCGCCACGATCTTGTTGAGGATGTCGGACATGGGAAGCTTTCGGTATCGGGTAAAAATTCAGTGGCTGCCGGCATCGTCGGCCGACGGCGCGCGCAGCACGCGGCGCACCACGAGGTGCATGGCCAGCGCCATCAGCAGGAACAGCAGCGAGACGCCCAGGGCGATCCAGGTGCCGCTGTCCTGCCAGATGGGAGCGTCCAGGAGGCTCATGCGCGCGAACTCAAGGCCTGCGACTTGGCGATCAGCTGCTGCAGCTTGGCCAGCGCCGCGCCGTTGTCTATCACCTGCTGGGCGCGCAGCAGACCGTCGGCAATGCTGGGCACCACGTTGGCCGCGTACAGCGCCGCGCCCGCGTTGAGGCAGACGATATCGCGTGCCGGGCCCCTGGCGCCCTGCAGCACGCCGCGCAGCATGGCCATCGATTCCTCGGGATTCTCGACGCGCAGCGAGCGCGTGCTGGCCATCTGCAGGCCGAAGTCCTCGGGGTGGATCTCGTACTCGTGCACCGCGCCGTCCTTGAGCTCGCCCACCAGGGTGCTCGCGCCCAGGCTGATTTCATCGAGGCCGTCGCGGCCGTAGACGACCAGCGCGTGCTCGGCGCCCAGGCGCTGCAGCGCGCGCACCTGGATGCCCACCAGGTCTTCATGGAACACGCCCATGAGGATGTTGGGCGCGCTGGCCGGGTTGGTCAGCGGGCCGAGGATATTGAACAGCGTGCGCACGCCCAGTTCCTTGCGCACCGCGGCGACGTTCTTCATTGCCGGATGGTGGTTGGGCGCGAACATGAAGCCTATGCCGACATCGGCAATGCACTCGGCGATCGCCTCGGCCGACAGGTTCAGGTTGACGCCCAGCGCTTCCATTGCATCGGCGCTGCCGCTCTTGCTCGAGACGCTGCGCCCGCCGTGCTTGCTCACCTTGCCGCCGGCCGCGGCAATCACGAACATCGAGCAGGTGGAGATGTTGAAGGTGTTTGCGCCGTCGCCGCCGGTGCCGACGATGTCGACCAGATGGGTGGTGTCGGCCACCTGCACGCGCAGCGAGAACTCGCGCATCACCTGCGCGGCGGCGGTGATTTCGCCAATGGTTTCCTTCTTCACGCGCAGGCCGGTGAGGATGGCCGCGGTCATCAGCGGGGACATTTCGCCGCCCATGATCATGCGCATCAGGTGCAGCATTTCGTCATGGAAGATTTCGCGGTGTTCGATGGTGCGCTGCAGCGCAGCCTGGGGAGTGATCTGTTGCATACCGGGTCTCAGGCCTTTTGTTCCAGGAAGTTGCGCAGCATTGCGTGACCATGCTCGGTCAGGATGCTCTCGGGGTGGAATTGCACGCCCTGGATGGCCAGCTCGCGGTGGCGCACGCCCTGGATCTCGCCGTCCTCGCTGGTCGCGGTGATCTCCAGCACATCAGGCAGGCTGGCGCGCTCGATCACCAGCGAGTGGTAGCGGTTGACGGTGAACTGCCTAGGCAGGTCGGCAAACACGCCCGACTGCGTGGTGGTGATCACGCTGGTCTTGCCGTGCATCTGCTGCTGGGCACGAATGATGCGCCCGCCGAATGCCGCGCCTATGCTCTGGTGGCCCAGGCACACGCCCAGGATGGGCAGCTTGCCGGCGAAGTGCTGGATGGCCGCGACCGAAATGCCGGCTTCTGCCGGCGAGCAGGGGCCGGGCGAGACCACCAACCGTTGAATGCCTTCGGCTTGCATGCGCTGCGCCAGTTGCTCCAGCGTGATTTCGTCGTTGCGCACCACGCTGACTTCGGCGCCGAGTTCGCCGAAGTACTGGACGATGTTGTAGGTGAAGCTGTCGTAGTTGTCGATCATCAGGAGTTTCATGGCTTCACTCCTTGTCAGCCTGAGGGGCCAGGCCAGCGGCGCGCAGGCGCGCGAGTTCCTGGTGTTCGTAGGCGATGAACAGCTCCATCATCGCGCGGTAGACCTGCTCGATCAGTTCGGGGCTGCCGCCTTCGGCCGTGGCTTGCGCGCGCACGCGCTCCACGATGGCCTCGATGCGCGCCTGGTCGCGCACCAGCTGGTCGTCGTTCTTCACGCGCGCCGCCTGGGTCATGAAGCCGCTGCGCTGCACCAGCAGCGGCACGAGGATGTCGTCGAGGGCGTTCACGCCCTGGCGCACTTCGGTCATGTCGGTGCAGTGCGGCACCTTGTCGATTGCGCGGCTCATTCCAGTCCTTCCTCTACCAGTTCCGCGGCGCGCAGCAGTGCGCGCGCCTTGTGTTCCGTTTCGCGCCATTCCATCTCGGGCACCGAGTCGGCGACGACGCCGGCCGCGGCCTGCACGTAAAGCATGCCGTCCTTGATCACGCCGGTGCGGATGGCGATCGCCACGTCCATGTCGCCGGCAAAGCTCAGATAGCCGCAGGCGCCACCGTAGATGCCGCGCTTGACGGGCTCGAGCTGGTCTATGACTTCCATCGCATGCACCTTGGGCGCGCCGGTCAGCGTGCCCGCGGGGAACGTGGCCTTGAGCACGTCCATGCTGGTCATGCCTTCATTGAGCAGGCCTTCGACATTGCTGACGATGTGCATCACATGGCTGTAGCGCTCGACCGCGAAGGCCTCGGTGACTTTCACGCTGCCGGTGCGTGCGATGCGGCCGATGTCGTTGCGCGCCAGGTCGATCAGCATCACATGCTCGGCGCGTTCCTTGGGGTCGTTGATCAGCTCGATTTCCGTCGCCTTGTCGGCTTCGGGCGTGGCGCCGCGCGGGCGCGTTCCGGCCAGCGGGCGGATGGTGATCTTCTGGCCTTCGGGCGTCTTTTCCTGGCGCACCAGGATTTCCGGGCTGGCCCCCACCACATGGAAATCTCCGAAGTGGTAGTAGTACATGTAGGGGCTGGGGTTGAGCGAGCGCAGCGCGCGGTACAGGCTCAGCGGGCTTTGGGTGTAGCGCTTTTGGATGCGCTGGCCGACCTGCACCTGCATGAAGTCGCCCGCGGCAATCATTTCCTTGGCCTGCTCGACGGCGGAAATATAGTCGGCCTTGGCAAAGCTTCGCTGCGCCGGGTGACTTTCGCTGGCCTTGAGCTGGGGCGCGCTGACCGAATAGCGCAGTTGCTCCTTGAGCGCGCGCAGCCGCTTCTTGCCGCGCGAATAGGCTTCCGACTGCGACGGGTCGGCGTAGACAATCAGGTAGAGCTTGCCCGACAGGTTGTCGATGACCGCGACTTCCTCGCACTGCAGCAGCAGGATGTCGGGGCAGCCCAGGTCGTCGGGCGGGCAGGACTTCTCGAGCTTCTTCTCGACGTAGCGCACCGCGTCATAGCCGAAATAGCCGGCCAGGCCGCCGCAAAAGCGCGGCATGCCGGGCGTCAGCGCGACCTTGAAGCGCTGCTGGTAGGCGGCAATGAAGTCCAGCGGATTGCCTGCGTGCGTTTCGACCACCTGGCCGTCGGTCACGACTTCGGTCCTGGCGTCGGCGCCAAAGCCGCTGGCGCGCAGCAGGCTGCGCGCGGGCAGGCCGATGAAGCTGTAGCGCCCGAAGCGCTCGCCACCGACGACGGATTCCAGCAGAAAGCTGTACTTGCCGTCGCCCTGGGCATGGGCCAGCTTGAGGTAGAGCGACAGCGGGGTTTCGAGGTCGGCAAAGGCCTCGACCATCAGGGGAATGCGGTTGAAGCCTTGCGCGGACAGGCTTTTGAATTCCAGTTCAGTGATCACGGAAATGAGCTCCCAGCTCGGGCGGCAGGCGTTGGAGTTGCTGCCGCAGTTCAATCTGACGGCCCGTCAAGGGCCACGGGTGCACGCTGGGACGTGCCCCAGGTGCCATCAAGCGTTCAGTTGCGTAGGCTTGCGCCAGGGCCAGGCTCCCCGGTCTTTGAGACCTGCAATGAACGTGCGGTGAATGAACATGGGCCAAAGTGTAGCAAACCCGCGCGGACCGCCCGACAAATGGCCGGGTTTAACCGTGCCCGGAGCGCAGGACGTTCATGGTTCGACGGGGCCGCCGAGGCAGGCGCACCGCGAACGGTTTTCACCCGTTCGCCCTGAGCTTGTCGAAGGGCCGGTATTGAATGGCGCTGTCCTCACATCAAACGTTCAACGGCACGCCCGCCACCGTCAACTCCACCAGGCTGTCGATGCAGGCCTCGGCATCGACATCGCTCACCGGCTCGCCATGGTTGTAGCCATAGCTGACCAGCACCACCGGGCAGCCCGCGGCGCGCGCGGCCTTGGCGTCGTTGCTCGAGTCGCCGATCATCAGGGTCTGCGCGGGCGCGCTGCCCAGCGCCTCGCAGGTCTTGAGAAGCGGCAGCGGGTCGGGCTTCTTGCGCTCGAACGAATCGCCGCCAAAGACATGCTCGAACAGGCCGTCCAGACCCTTGGCGCGCAGCAGCGGCTGGGCAAACGACAGCGGCTTGTTGGTCAGGCAGGCCAGGCGCAGGCCATGGGCGCGCAAGGCCTCGAGCCCTTCGCGCACACCGTCATAGACCTCGGCGTACTGGCCGTTGATCGCCAGGTAATGGTGCTGGTAACGCTCCCAGGCCTGGGGGTAGACCGCTTCGATATCGGCCACTTCGACATGCTGGAGCACGCTGCGAATCAGATGCTCCGAGCCCTTGCCCACCATGGTCTCGATGGACGCGGCGGCAATCGCCGGCAGCTGCAGATCGGCCAGCATGCCGTTGAGCGCCGCGCTGAAGTCGCCCAGCGTGTCGACCATGGTGCCGTCCAGGTCCACGATGGCGGCGTCGAAGTTGAAGGAACGAAGGGCGGGATGGGGCAAGAGCATGGCATGGGGCAAAAAAATGGCGGATGACTATCGCCAGTCGAGGGGCGCCGCCTGCGAGACTGGCGTGCCCCAGCATTGGGGCAGCGAGGAAGGGCCGCCCCGCACCGAGGCTGCCGTCCCCCTCCACCGAAGGTTGAGAGGGGGAAGCGACGAAGTCGCTCAGGGGGTGCTTAATTTTTCTCGCATGCCGTCGATCACGGCGCGGTAGTCGGGCTTGCCGAAGATCGCGCTGCCGGCCACGAAGGTGTCGGCACCGGCGTCGGCGACGCGACGGATGTTGTCGCCCTTGATGCCGCCGTCGACTTCCAGGCGGATGTCCTTGCCCGAAGCCTCGATGCGCTTGCGTGCGTCCTCGATCTTGCGGAAGGTGCTGTCGATGAAGCTCTGGCCGCCGAAACCGGGGTTGACGCTCATCAGCAGGATCAGGTCGATGTCGTCGATCATCCAGTCAAGCACGTCCAGCGACGCGGCCGGATTGAACACCAGGCCGGCCTTGCAGCCGTGCGACTTGATGGCCTGCACGCTGCGGTGCACATGCGTCGACGCATCGGGGTGGAAGCTGATGTAGTCGGCGCCGGCCTGGGCAAATGCCTGGGCCAGGGCATCGACGGGCTGCACCATCAGATGCACGTCGATGGGCACGGCAACGCCTTCGGCGGTCTTGGCATGGGGCTTCAAAGCCTCACAGATCATGGGGCCGAAAGTCAGGTTGGGAACGTAATGGTTGTCCATGACGTCGAAGTGGATCCAGTCGGCGCCGGCAGCAATGACGCTGCGGACTTCTTCACCGAGGCGGGAGAAGTCGGCGGACAGAATCGAGGGGGCGATGTGGAAGGTGCGGCTCATCCGTCAATTGTCGCAGTTACTATTGCGCCATGCCGACCAACGACTTTCAGATCGAGGTACAGCCCGAATACCTGCCAGAGCAATCTGCGCCGGAAGCCGGCGTGTTCCGCTTTGCCTACACCATCACCATCACCAACGCGGGTCGAACGCCCGCGCAGTTGATTGCGCGCCACTGGGTCATCAGTGACAGCAACGGCCACACCGAGGAGGTCAAAGGCCTGGGCGTGATCGGCCACCAGCCGCTGCTCCAGCCCGGAGAAGCCTTCCAGTACAGCAGCGGCTGCGAGCTGCGAACGTCCAGCGGTACCATGCACGGCAGCTACCTGTGCGTGACCGATGAAGGCGAGACCTTCACCGCGCCTATCCGCCTGTTCATGCTTGAAGCCTTTGATTCCGGCGCCGACGCGCGCCCCCTGAGTGACCGCATATTGCACTGAATGAAGCGTACCGCTTACGACCTGCCCCTGCTCCTGCTTGAACTCGACCCTGAGGCCGATCTCGCTCAACGCCATCTGTGGCTGATCCATCTGCTGGCCTGGGTGCGCGCGCCCGCGCCCTCGGTCGAATTGGCTGTGGACCGCGTACGCCAGTTCATCGACGCGCTCGAAGCCGACCCCGCGGCATGCGCGCGCATGCAGGCCTGGTGGGAGCGGTTCATCGAGACCGTCGACATCACCACGCTGCTGGCCGACTTCGGCTTTGCGCCGCGCACTGCGCTGGCCAGCGAATTGAACGAGCGCCTGCGCTACAAGCTGCTGCCCGCCAGCCCCGAAACCATCGATGCTTCCGAGCTGTTCATGCTGGCGCTGCCCGACGAGTTCGACGCGCGCTGGCTCAATGCGCTCGACGGCGAACTGCTGGCCAGGCTGCGGGTGTTGGTCGCATCACACCAGGACGGCCCGTCGTACTGGCAGCAGACGCTGCTCAGCGCCATCACCTATTGCGCCGGCCAGATCCTCTCGACCGGCTTTGCGCCCGAGCTGCGCCTGCGCATGAGCCACAGCGCGCGCCACGCCCAACCGTTCCATGCGCTGATCCACGACGTGGAGAACCTGCGCATCGAAGTGATGCTTGCGCTGCGCACGCCCGACCGCCTGCTGGCCGCGGAGCAGCGCCTGCGCGAACGGCTGGACGCCTGTCGCGCCGCGACGGCGACGATCTACGCACATTTCGAATCCGAAGGCATTTCCGTCGGCCTGGTGTTCCGGCTGCGCCAGCTGCGCGAACGCATCGTGCGCGTGCGCCGGCTGCTTGACTGCCTGACTTCCGAGCGTCCGGTGGCCGAAGCCGCGCCGCTGCTGGCCCA
>JBBKVU010000040.1:0-5395 GCA_037968595.1 Comamonas sp. | reverse complement strand
GGCGCGCACATGGGCCGCGTAGCGCTGCGGCCCGTAGTCCTGCACCATGGCCTGGCGCGCGGCCATGAGCGGCGCATTGCCCAGGCTGTCGGGATGAAAAGCGTTAGCCGCCTGCTGGGCAATCATCTCGAAGTAGCGGCCCTGGGCCACGGCGTCGAGCGCGGCCAGGCGCTTTTGCGCCGCTTCGGGACGGTCGGCAAAGGGCGCGGTGCACAGCAGCGCAATGCCCTGCACGCGCTCGGGCGCAAGCTCCAGCATCGCCAGCGCCACATAGCCGCCAAACGAGAAGCCCGCCAGCCAGAAACGCTCGGGCAGCGCCGCGAGGTGGGCGCGCGCAATCGCCTCGACGCTGTCGAGCGCGGGGTTGTCCAGCGCGCGGGCCGTCACCGCCGGGGGCAACGCGGCGACGACGCCGTCAAACACCGCATGCGTATTGTTCAGCCCCGGCACCAGCACCAGGGTGTCGTGCCGCGCCTTCATGCCGGCACGTAGCGCGGATCGCGCTGCTCGCCGGCGATGCGGTCGCCTTCGACCCAGGCGGTATGCGTGCCCGCCGAGATGCGGTGCGGCAGCACGATGCGCGCCACCGCGCCGCGCGTGATGTCGCTGGCGGGGATGATCCAGCACTCGGAGCGCGCGTCGACCATGTTGTTGACGAAGGTGATGATGTAGCCGTCGTCCTCGGCCACGGCGCCGACGCTGCGCGCGAGCTGGGGCTCGCTGCCGTAGCAGCCCTTGCCATATTCAAGCGACTGCGTCTGGCGCGTCAGCATGTCGTAGCGCTTGAGACCGCGAAACAGCCATTCGCCGGGCTGGTAGAGCACGTTGTAGCTGTAGCGGTACGGCCGGCCCACATAGTCGTTGCTGACCATGGGGAACTCGGTGATCTCGTCGTCTATCTGCTCCTCGTGCGTCTGGCCGGTGCGCAGGTTGAAGCGCCAGCGGTACATCAGCGTCGGGTTGTTGTGCTTGTCGAGATGGGCGCGGATCTTGTCGTACGCGGCCTGGCGCCCGCCTTCGCTCGACTGCCCGACATTGGGCTTGTGCGGGTTGGGCATGATGCAGCCGTCCATGACCACCTCGTCGCCATCCTCGTAGCAGTTGGCGATGTGCAGGATATGGCAGGGCGTGCCTTCGAACCAGCGCACCGAGGCCGAGTCGCCGTAGCGCGGCATGATGCCGAAGCGCGCGGGCTTGTCGCGGTAGAACATCATCTTGCGCTGGCCCTTGGCCAGCAGCTCGGCATCGAAATGGAACGGCAGGTCGTGCAGTATGGAAAAGCGCTTTGTCACGCCCAGGTCATGCGGCCAGCGCGCGCCGGGCAGTTCGATGGGCACGTAGTGCACCAGGCGGTTGTTGCGGTCGACGACGCCGTAATGCATGTGCGGCCAGCGCTCGGGGTAGTTGAAGAACATCATCTCGCCCGTCGCCGGGTCGACCTTGTAGTGCGAGGCCACGCCGTCGGGCACCAGCCGCGCCCAGTCGGCGTCGGGGCCCAGCGTCTCCAGCGTGACCGGGTCCAGGCGCCAGGGCTCGCTGCCCTGCGACATCGTTGCCAGCAGCTTGCCCGCGTGGACCTTGACGTCGGTGCCGGCGTTGTCCTTCATGGCACCCATCGAGCCCCAGCCGCGGCGCGCCTGCAGCTGCGGCGCCAGGATGCCGGGCCACAGCGACCGGCCGGCCGCCTGCTCGGCGAGAAAGCCCGTGGTCTGCACGAAGCGATTGCGGTAGGTGGCCCTGCCGTCCTCGAAATGCATGGAATGCAGCATGCCGTCGCCGTCAAACGGGTGGTACATGCCCAGCGACTCATGCACCTGGTTGTGCGTGTTGCGCACGTAGATGCCGTTCAGGTCCTTGGGAATCTCGCCTATCACCTGCATGCTGTCGGTGTCGGCAATCCACTCCTCCATGGTGGGAGCGAACGGGCCGTGCAGGAACGGATGGTCGTTGTCGGGAGCAAGGGTGGAGGTATAGGTGCGGAGGATTTTCTGCATGGTGTCATCCGGGAAAGATGGAGAAAAACAGGGCGGTGCGCGGGTTCACTGGAGCTTGACGGCGCCCGAGCGCAGCAAGGCGCCATAGCGCTGGCTGCTGTCCTGCACGATCTGGCGAAACTGCTGCGGCGTGTTGCCCACCACCTGGTAGCCCATTTCATTGAGCTTTTGCTGCACGGCCGGCACCTGCAGCGCCTTGACAAACGCGGCTTGAAGCCGTGCGAGCACCGGCGCGGGCGTGCCCTTGGCGGCGACATAGCCGACCCAGCCATCGGAGGTGAAGTCAATGCCCTTCTCGCGAAACGTGGGCACGTCGGGCAGCGAGCGCACGCGCTGCGCCGCGGTCACGGCCAGCGCGCTCACCTGGCCGTTCTCGACAAAGGTCTTGCCCACGTTGGAGACCAGCGCGTACTGCAGCTGGCCGCCCGCGATGTCGTTGAGCATCTGCACCTCGCCCGTGTAGGGCACATGCTGGGCCTCGATGCCCAGCTTCTGCGCCAGCAGCACATTGTTGAAATGAAAGCTCGTGCCCGCGCCCGGCGTGCCGTAGTTCATCTTGCCCGGGTGCTTGCGCGCGTAATCGGCAAACTCGGCAACCGTGGTGAAGCCCAGCTTGCGATCCACCACCAGCGTGAGAAAGGTGTCGACCGCGATGGTGATGGGCTCGAACTGCTCGAGCGGACGTATCTTGTAGGCCGGGTTGGTCAGCGGCAGCGTGACCATGGTGGCCGGCACCACCAGGCCTATGGTGTAGCCGTCCCTGGGGGCCTGCAGCAGCGCCTGCAGACCGATCTGCCCGCCCGCGCCGGCGCGGTTCTCGATCACCACCGGGGTGCCGAGTTCGCGCCCGAGCTCGTCGCCGACCAGGCGCGAGACGATGTCGGTAAGGCCGCCGGCCGGGTAAGGCACGATCAGCTTGATGGGCCGCTCGGGCCAGGGGCCGGCCAGCGCGGGCGCGGCGCAAAGCGCTGCCAGCGCGCCGGCCAGCAGCTGGCGAAGAAGGGATCTCTTGTGCATGGATGTCTTTCGCATGGGAATGGCAAACGCCGCGGCCTCAGGCCTGCGCCAGCACGCGCTGGCGGATGAAACGCAGCACCTGCTCGTTGAACAGCGCGTGCTGCTCGGCAAACGCGTAATGCGCGGCGCCGGGCAGGCAGGCGAAATCGGCATGCGGCATGAACTGCTGCTGCACCTGATGCATGCTTTGCGGCCGGCCGACCTGGTCGAACTCGCCGGCCAGCAGCAGCGCCGGCACCTTGACGTTCTGCAGATTCGGCTCGCCGGCGTAGCGCGTGATCGCGGTGATGGCCGCGCAGAAGGTGTCGGCCGGCGTAGCCAGCGCCACTTCGCGCACCAGCTCCACCATCGGTCCGCGCGAGGTGGGCGCAAACATCGAGTCGATCACCGCGCCCGCGGTGTCGCGAAAGGTATTGCCGGCGCGCAAAGGCTCTACGCGTTCGGCAAGAAAGCTTTCCTGATCCTGCACGCTCTTTTGCGAGAACGAGCCGGCCGTGGCCGAGATCACGATGCCATGCACCTTGCCCGGCCGCGCCGCATAGACCGCGGGCGTGATGATGCCGCCCATGCTGTGGCCCAGCACGACATTGGTCTTGCTGCCTTCGCGGTCTATCAGGCAGGCCGCGGTTTCGGCCAGGCGCTCTATGCTCAGGCCTTCGGGCGGCAGCGGGCTGATGCCGTAGCCGGGCGCGTCCCAGGCGACGACGCGCAGGCCCGCGCCCACCAGCGTCTGGATTTCCTCGCGGAAATAGTCCTTGGAGCCATAGGCGCCATGCAGCAGGAATACGGTGGTGTCGGCGTCGCCAGCCACCTGGTAATCGGGAAAACGGTAGGGAGTGAACATGGGGCAGTCGCCTTAGGGTAAAAGTGGGCCCTGCAGACGGGCCGCGCTGCAGGGCAGATGATCAAGATTGTGGGCAAGGCCTGGCGCTGCGGCACGGCATTCCGGCGCGCATTCCGCGCTGCGGAACTGGCCTGGGCCCGGCCCGCGCGGAATCAGAAGTTGTGGCGCAGGCCGATGTCATAGCCGCTGGACGAGCGCCCACCGGCGGCGCCGGTCATGCCGCCCGGCACGCCATAGGTTGCAGCGCCCTGGTTGGCGACATGGGCCGCGCTTGCGTACAGCGCCGTGCGCTTGGACAGGTGGTGCACATAGCCCATGGCCAGGATGCGTGCATCGTCGGCATCGATGGCCGCGCCCGCGGCATTGCTGCCCTTCTGGTCCACGCGCGCCAACGAAGCCTTGAACTCGTGCACGCCCGACTGCAGCCTGGCGGCCACCGCCATCACGTTGTGGCGCGAAGACAGGTAGGAGGTCTGCGTCGCGCTGGCGCTCAGGTGCAGCGCGCCCAGCCGGTAGCTGCCCGCCAAGGAGTCGACGGCGAAGTCCTCGCCCGTGGCATCGATGCGGGTGCGCGCCGCGGTCGCGGAGATATCGAGTGCGCCGCCGGCATAGCCCAGGCGCGCGGCCTGGTGGCCGTAGCCGCCGGCATTGCCGGTCTTCTCGCGCGGGGCGTAGGCCAGAATGGCATAGACCCCGCCCAACGTCTTGGGCGTGAAGTACTGGATGGCATTGTTCGAGCGCGCGAAGGTGGTCGCACCCGTGCCGAACGCGCGCTGGAAAGTGGTCGTGGCCGCGGCGTTGAACGCCGTCGCTATGCCGCCCACGCCCACATAGGCAAAGGGATCGGCGGCGACAATGGCGCGAAAGCCCGGCGTGTAGTCGCGCCCCAGCCGCAGATCGCCCCAGTGGCCGCCCAGGCTCAGGTAGGAGGCGCGGTCGAAGAACATGCCGCCGCTGCCCAGCGTGCCGCTGTCGGTGAACAGCGTCGATTCAAGCCAGAAACCCGCTTTCAGCCCGCCGCCCAGGTCTTCGCTGCCGCGAAAGATCAGCCGCGAAGTCGAATTGTTGCCGCTGGACAGGGAGGTCAGCCCGCCCTGGGCGTTGCGCACATGGCGCACGCCGGCGTCGACCACCCCGCCAATCGTCGTCGACGACTGGGCCGCGGCCGCGGCGCCTATGCAGGCCCATGCCAGGCCCATGACTGTGTCTCTTGTAGTTCTGCGCATGCAAATGTCTCCTCGAATAATGGGGTGCGCTGCGCGGCCTGGGCACGCGCGCCGCCGGTTCTGTCAGCGGTGGCGGATTCTTGTGCCGACAGGGCCGGCCTGGCCACGCGCAAACGGCGCAGTTCCACGACGCGGAATCGAGATGCAGGCGCGCGGTGCAACGCCCCTGAAGCCGGGACGGGCAGTTACCATCCATCTCAGGCTGGCTGGACAGCACGGCGCCGACGGCGCCGCATGTCCCTAAGCCCATTTCCAGGATCCTGCGATGCCAACGACACCTGACCGCCCCGCCGAGACTCCCGACGCCGCAGCGC
>JBBKVU010000039.1:0-3440 GCA_037968595.1 Comamonas sp. | reverse complement strand
AGGGGGGACTCGAACCCCCACACCATTGCTGGCGTCAGGACCTAAACCTGGTGCGTCTACCAATTTCGCCACCCGCGCGGTGGTCCGGCGCGATGCCAGACCTTAGGTCAACCGCTTATTTTACCTGCTTGATAACTCATTTTTAGCAATCCATTGCAAGTTTTTAGGCTGCGGGCTCGGGCCGGCGTACGCGGAAGAATGCCGCATACATCGCGGGCAGCGCCAGCAACGTCAATACCGTGGCAACGACCAACCCGCCCATGATGGCCACTGCCATGGGGCCCCAGAACACGCTGCGCGACAGCGGGATCATGGCCAGCACGGCGGCCGCGGCCGTCAGCACGATGGGACGCAGGCGGCCCACGGTGGCTTCGATGATTGCGTCCCAGGCCGGCATGCCGCGCGCGCGGTCGACTTCGATCTGGTCGATCAGGATCACCGAGTTGCGCTGGATCATGCCCATCAGCGCAATCACGCCGAGCAGCGCGACAAAGCCGAACGGCCGGTTGAGCAGCAGCAGCGCGGCAGCGACACCCGCAATGCCCATGGGCCCGGTCAGGAACACCAGCAGCGCGCGGCTGAAGCTGTGCAGTTGCAGCATCAGCAGCGTGAACGTGAGGAACAGCATCACCGGCAGGCCGGCGGCAATCGACGACGCGCCCTTGGAGCTTTCCTCGACCGCACCCGCGACTTCGATGCGGTAGGCGTTCGCGCCTTCGGCATGCCAACGCTTTTCGACTTCGCGCAGCGCGGGCAGCAGCGCTTCGGTGACGGTCGCGCCCTGCAGGCCTTCGCGCACATCGCCCTGCACCGTGATCGCATAGCTGCGACCTTCGCGCCACAGCACTCCCGGCTCCCAGGCCATCACGGGCTTGGCAATCTGCGTCAGCGGAATCGACTTGCCCGAACTCGTGGGCAGGTAGGCATTGCCGATGTCGGTGATCGCATCGCGCTCGTCCAGTGGCGGACGCAGCACGATGTCGATCAGCTTGTCACCTTCGCGGTACTGGCCCACGGTGGCGCCGCTGAGCATCACGTTGGCGGCCTGGGCAATCGACTGGCTGCTCACGCCCAGCGCGCGTGCCTTGTCCTGGTCGACTTCAAGTCGCAAGGCCTTGACCGACTCGTTCCAGTTGTCGTTGACGCCGCGCATGTCGGCGTTGTCACGCAGCAGTTGCTTGACCTCGTCGGCGCGCACGCGCAGCGTTGCCGGGTCCGGCCCCTTGACGCGGAACTGCACGGGGTATGGCACGGGCGGGCCCGATGACAGCAGCGTCACACGGCCGCGCGCCTGCGGATAGTCCTGTGCCAGCATGCCCGGCAGCTCGCGGCGCAGCCGTTCGCGCTCCACCAGCGTCTTGGCCACGACAATGAATTGCGAGACGTTGGTCTGCGGAAAGACCTGGTCCAGCGGCAGGTAGAAGCGCGGCACGCCCGAGCCAAACCAGGTGCTCACGGTCTCTACGCCGTCCTGCGCCAGCAGGCGCTTTTCGACCGCGCGCGTCGTCTGCTCGTTGGCCACGAACGACGTGCCTTCGGGGAACCACAGGTCAACCATGATCTCCATGCGCGTCGAGTCGGGGAAGAACTGCTGCTGCACGCGCGACATGCCAAACAGGCCCAGCGCAAACACCAGCACCGTCGTGCCTATGGTGATCCAGCGGTGCTCCACGCACCAGTCGACGGTGCGCCGGAAACGGTTGTAGAAAGGACTGTCGAAGACTTCGTGCTGGCTTGCCGCGGGAGTGGCACCCAGCGCCACGGCCGCCATGGTTTCGGGCGGGGCCTCGGCCAACGGCTCTTCCGAAGGCGCCTCGGGCGCATGCGGCGGGCGCTTGAGCAGCAGCATGCCCAGATACGGCACGAAGAACACCGAGGCCAGCCAGCTCAGCACCAGCGCCACCACCGTCACCGCGAAGATCGCAAAGGTGTATTCGCCGGTCATGGACTTGGCCAGTCCGATGGGCAGAAAGCCCGCGGCCGTGATCAGCGTTCCGGTCAGCATGGGCATGGCCGTGATCTCGTAGGCAAACGTCGCCGCGCGCAGCTTGTCGTAGCCCTCTTCCATCTTGCGCACCATCATTTCGACGGCAATGATGGCGTCGTCGACCAGCAGGCCCAGCGCGATGATCAGCGAGCCCAGCGAAATCTTGTGCAGGCCTATGCCCCAGTACCACATGGCCAGGAAGGTCGCGGCCAGCACCAGCGGAATGGTGATGCCCACAACCAGCCCGGGACGCGGGTCGATATACCAGCGCCGCCACCAGCGCTGCTCGCCCGGGCGCTTGTGCAGGCCCAGGCTGATGAAGCTCACGGCCAGCACCACGGCCACGGCCTCGATCAGCACCGCGATGAACTCATTGACCGAGCTGGACACCGCCCTGGGCTGGTCCTGCACGTTGACCAGCTGCATGCCCGCGGGCAGCTCATGGGCCAGGCGCTCGCTGGCCGCATGCAAGGCCTTGCCGAGGCGGATGATGTCACCACCCTTGGTCATGGCCACGCCCAGCGCAATCGAATCCTGGCCCTGGTGGCGCACCTTCACCGTCGGCGGGTCGACATAGCCGCGGGTGATTTCGGCAATGTCTCCCAGGCGCAGCTGCGCGCCCGAAGCGCCGCGTATCGGCATGGCGCGCAGGTCTTCCACGGCGTTGAACTGCCCGGCAACGCGCACCTGCACCTGCTCGGCCCCGGCCTGGACCACGCCTGCGCTCTGCAGCGCGTTCTGCTGATCGAGCTGGGCCAGCACCTGGTTCATGTCGAGACCGAGCTGCGACAGGCGCAGCTGCGACAGCTCGATATACAGCTTCTCGTCCTGCACGCCGAACATCTCGACCTTGGCGACATCGGCCACGCGCAGCAGCTGCTGGCGCACGTCGTCGGCCACGTTCTTGAGCTCGGCGTAGGTGAAGCCTTCGCCCTGCAGCGCATAGATCACGCCATAGACATCGCCGAAGTCATCGTTGAAGAACGGTCCCTGCACGCCCTGCGGCAGCGTGTAGCGCATGTCGCCTATCTTCTTGCGCACCGTGTACCAGAGATTGGACACATCGGACGGCTTGGAGTTGTCTTTCAGCTGGAAGATGATCTGCGACTCGCCGGGCTTCGAATAGCTGCGGATCTTGTCGGCATAGGGCACTTCCTGCAGCGTGCGCTCGAGCTTGTCGGTGACCTGCTCGGCAACCTGCTGGGCGGTGGCGCCGGGCCAGTAGGTGCGCACCACCATGGCGCGGAAGGTGAACGGCGGATCTTCATCCTGGCCGAGCTGGAAATAGGCGGCAAAGCCCAGCAGCACGATGGACACCAGCAGATAGCGCGTGAGCGCCACATGCTCGAGCGCCCAGCGCGAGAGATTGAAGCCTTTTTTGGGCTGCTGTGGATTCATGGCGGACTCAGCGGGTGGCGGGAGCGGGCTGGGCGGCTGGCGCGGCGCCAGCGGG
>JBBKVU010000038.1:0-5403 GCA_037968595.1 Comamonas sp. | reverse complement strand
GACCAGGCCGCGGCCGTGCTGGCGCGCTGCCTGGCCAGACCGTGAAAGCCGCGGGTCAGCCGGCCCTGAGGCCTGCGGCTCGACAGCCGGCCCGATTGCTGGCACGCTAGGCCATCCATTCCCGGGCCATTGCCGCGTTGCCATGATTCCTGTCTCCGACCTGCTGGTTTTCTCCGCCGCCGCGCTGCTGCTGGTGCTCACGCCCGGCCCCAACATGCTATACCTGATCTCGCGCTCCATTTGCCAGGGGCGCGCGGCGGGCGTGATTTCCCTGGCAGGCGTGGTGCTGGGCTTTTTTGTGCACATGCTGGCGGCCAGTCTCGGGCTGACCGCGCTGTTCATGGCCGTGCCGCTGGCTTTCGAGCTGCTCAAGTGGGTGGGCGCCGCCTACCTGCTGTGGATGGCCTGGCAAACGCTGCGCCCCGGCGGGCACTCGCCCTTTGCGCAGACCACGCAGTTGCCGGCTGAATCTCCGCGCAAGCTGTTTGCCATGGGGCTGCTCACCAGCATTCTTAACCCCAAGGTGGCGATCTTCTATCTGTCCATCTTTCCGCAGTTTGTCTCGGCCGCACATGGCTCCGTGTTCTGGCAAAGCGTGACGCTGGGCATGATACAGATCACCACCAGCTTCACCGTCAACCTGCTGATCGCGCTGTTTGCCGCGCATATCGCGCTGTGGTTTCGCCACAACCCCCATTGGCTGCGCGCGCAGAAGTGGGTCATGGGTACGGTGCTGGCCGGCCTGGCCGTGCGCCTGACCCTGGAGCAGCGCCGCTGAGCGCGCCCGCCGACTGTCCGTCCCCCGGAGACCGCCATGGATTTCACCGACATTGCCAATCCCCCCGCCGGCTGGCTGGATGCCCACTGGATGCCGTTCACCGGCAACCGCAACTTCAAGGCCCAGCCGCGAATGATTGTCGGGGCGCAAGGCGCGTATCTGCGCGATGCCCGGGGCCGCGAGATCTTTGACGGCCTCTCGGGCCTGTGGTGCTCGGGCCTGGGCCATGGCCGCAAGGAGATCGCCGAAGCGATCGGCCAGGCCGCGCTGCAGCTCGACTACGCCCCGGCCTTCCAGTTCGGCCACCCCGCGGCGTTCACGCTTGCCAACCGCATCAAGGAACTGATGCCGGCAGGCCTGGACCATGTGTTCTTCACGGGCTCGGGCTCGGAAGCCGCCGACACTTCGCTCAAGATGGCGCGCGCCTACTGGCGCGCAAAGGGCCAGGCGGGCAAGACGCGGCTCATAGGCCGCGAAAAGGGCTACCACGGCGTGAACTTCGGCGGCATTTCGGTGGGCGGCATCGCCGGCAACCGCAAGCTGTTCGGCCAGGGCATAGAAGCCGATCACCTGCCGCATACCCAGCCGCCCCCGGGCGGATTCCACAAGGGCATGCCCGCCACCGACGGCCGCGCGCTGGCCGACCGCCTGCTCGATATCATTGCGCTGCACGATGCCAGCACCATCGCGGCGGTGATCGTCGAGCCGTTCTCGGGCTCGGCCGGCGTGGTCATTCCGCCGGCGGGCTATTTGCAGCGGCTGCGCGAGATCTGCACCCAGCACGACATTCTGCTGATCTTCGACGAAGTCATCACCGGCTTTGGCCGCTGCGGCGGCTGGACCGCAGCCCAGGTGTTTGGCGTCACGCCCGACATCCTGAACTTCGCCAAGCAGGTTACCAATGGCGTGCAGCCGTTGGGCGGCTGCGTGGCAAGCAAGGAAATCTACGCCACCTTCATGGCCGCGGGCGGACCCGAATACCTGGTCGAGTTCGCCCATGGCTACACCTACTCGGCCCACCCCGTGGCCTGCGCGGCCGCGCTGGCCACGCTTGATCTGCTGCAGCAGGAAGACCTGCCGGCGCGCGTCAAGGCCGTGGCGCCGCATTTCGAGAATGCGGTCCATGGCCTGCGCGGCGCCAGGCATGTGCTGGACATCCGCAACTTCGGCCTGGCCGCGGGCTTTTCCATAGACCCGCTGCCCGGCGAGCCGGCGCGCCGGCCCTACGAGATTGCCATGAAGTGCTGGGAAATGGGCTTTTACGTGCGCTTTGGGGCCGACACCGTCCAGCTCGCGCCGCCGTTCATCAGCAGCCAGGCCGAGATCGAGCGCCTGGTCAGCGCGCTGGGCGATGCGCTGCAGGCCTGCAACTGAAAAAAAGCGCCCGAGGGCGCTTGGCAAGCGAAGCGCTTTAACGCTTCACTTGTAGAAAGCCTCGACCTTGCCCTTGATCTTGATCAGCAGCGGACGGCCCTTGCGGTCCAGCGTCTTGCCTGCGGGCACGCGCACCCAGCCTTCGCTGATGCAGTATTCCTCGACGTCGAAACGCTCCTTGTCATTGAAACGGATGCCGATGTCATGTTCGAACACCGCAGCCACATGGTGCGGGCTGCTGGGGTCGATGGAGAGATGGTCGGGAAGTGCCGGTGCGGGGGCTTTGTCGCTCATGAAAACCTTTCTGGTGCATTGACGAATGCGTTCAACCCGCGATTTTCGCGGATTTTCGCGCGCTCAGCGCCCAGTGCCTTCATTCCCCAGCACCACGGCCGTGCCGCTGGCCGAAACCATCAGCATTCCATTGCCCTGACCCAGCACCTCGAAGTCGAGATCGACGCCCACCACGGCGTTCGCGCCCAGCTTCTGCGCCTGCTCCTGCATCTCCTGCAGCGCGACGCTGCGCGCCTTCTGCAGTTCCTTCTCGTAGGTCGCGGAGCGGCCACCCACGATGTCGCGGATGCCGGCAAACAGATCCTTGAACACGTTGGCGCCCAGAATGGCCTCGCCGGCAACTATGCCCAGATAGCGCGTGATGGGCCGGCCTTCAACGTTGGGAGTGGTCGTCACAAGCATGCGGGCACCTTGGTAATGAACAGGGCTTGATTGTGCCCGTGCGCCGCGACCGCGCCAAGGTCGGTGCGCGCTTCATTCCGTGAACTTCGCCGCCGCGCTGCCGGCCGCAAGGCTGGGAGCGCGGTTGCGGCCTTCGTTCTCGTGGTTGATCTGCGCGACCATCTGCATGAACAGCGCGCGCTGCTCCACGGGCAGCGGGTCAAGCATGCGCTGCTGGGCGCGCATGACCGCGGGCTGGGCGGCCTTGAGCAGGTCGACTCCGGCCGGTGTCACCGTGAGCAGGCGCACGCGCTTGTCGGTCTTGCTGGCATTGCGCACCATGAAGCCGCGCGCTTCGAGCCGGTCGATCACGCTGCCTATGGTCGAGGTGTCGAAGCCTATGAAGCGCGCCAGCGAGCGCTGGTCCATCTCGGGCTGGCGCAGCACCGCCGACAGCGCCGCGAACTGCACCGGCGTGACCGCGAAGTCCTGGGTTTCCTCCATGAAAACCGCCACGGCAATCTGCTGCAGGCGGCGGATATGGAAGCCAGGAAGGAGTTCGAGCTCTTCAGGACTGAAAGATGTCATAGCGGCAAGTTTAGGGGAGCGGCGCCGCATTGCCCTATGCAAAACCCGAATTCAGCGGCCCCGGGTTTACCCCGATTCCGTCATGATGGAAATCAACACTACACTGATCGTCAGCATACTGTTGATTATCCACGAACCGCAGGCACGGCGGCTTTACAGCCCGCGCCGGCGTCACGCAAGCATTGAAGAAAGAGTGGCCCATGACGACGAAATCATCTTCCGCCCTGCCCGTACTGGTGGTCGGCGGCGGCATTGGCGGCGTCGCCGCGGCGCTGGCCCTGGCGCGCCAGGGCTATGCGGTGCAGGTGTTCGAGCAGGCGCCGCAGCTCGGCGAGATCGGCGCCGGCATCCAGCTCGGGCCCAATGCATTTGCGGCCTTTGACGCGCTGGGCATAGGCGAGCGCGCACGCAGCCGCGCCGTCTACACCGATGAAATGGTGATGCATGACGCGCTCGATGAAACACTGGTCGGCCGCATTCCCACGGACCAGGCGTTTCGCCAGCGCTTTGGCAACCCCTATGCGGTGATCCACCGCGCCGACATCCACACCTCGCTGCTTGAAGGCGCGCGCGAACAGTCGGCCATCGAGACGCTGACCGGCACGCAGATCACGCGCGTCGAACAGCACGAGGGCAGCGTCACCGTGCATGACCAGCATGGCCGCAGCTACACGGGCCAGGCCCTGATAGGCGCCGACGGCGTCAAGTCGGCCGTGCGCCAGCAGTACGTGGGCGACAGCGCGCGCGTCTCTGGCCATGTGGTCTACCGCGCCGTGGTCGAGAAGAATGACTTTCCCGAGGACCTGCGCTGGAACGCGGCCAGCATCTGGGTAGGCCCCAATTACCACCTGGTGCACTACCCGCTGCGCGGCGGCGAGCAATACAACGTGGTCGTGACCTTCCACAGCCGCGAAAACGAGCAATGGGGCGTGCGCGACGGCAGCCGCGAGGAAGTGCAAAGCTACTACCAAAGCTGCTGCCCGCGTGCGCATCAGCTGATCGACCTGCCCAAGAGCTGGAAGCGCTGGGCCACGGCCGATCGCGACCCCATAGGCCAATGGAGCTTCGGCCGCGCCACGCTGCTGGGCGACGCGGCCCACCCCACGCTGCAATACATCGCCCAGGGCGCATGCATGGCGCTGGAAGACGCGGTCACGCTGGGCGAAGCGCTGAAAGCCTGCGACCAGGACTTCGTCAAGGCGTTTGCGCTCTACGAACGCTCGCGCATCGCGCGCACCGCGCGCGTGGTGCTGTCGGCGCGCGAGATGGGCCGCATTTTCCACGCCCAGGGGGTGGAGCGCCTGGTGCGCAACGACCTGTGGAAAGGCCGCACGCCCGAGCGCTTCTACGACGCCATGGAGTGGCTGTACGGCTGGAAGGCCGACCACTGCCTGGCCGACTGAACCCATCCCAGGAGAACACAATGGAAGAACTCGGTCGCCTCGAAGACCTGCCCCAGGAATACCGCGACGAACTGGTGCGCAACAACCTCGTGCCGCTGTGGCCCAGCCTGCGCAGCGTGATGCCGCCGCTGACGCCCAGGCCGCGCACCCAGCCGATACTCTGGACCTATGACAGCATACGCCCGCTGCTGCTGCGGGCCGGCGAACTCACGCCCATAGAGAAGGCCGAGCGGCGCGTGCTGGTGCTGGCCAACCCGGGCCATACGCTGGAGAAAATGCAGGCCAGCTCGGCCATCTATCTGGGCATGCAGCTGCTGCTGCCCGGCGAATGGGCGCCCTCGCACCGCCACACGCCGAATGCGGTGCGCATGGTGGTCGAAGGCGAAGGCGCGTGGAGCACGGTGGACGGCGAGAAATGCCCGATGCTGCGCGGCGACCTGATCCTCACTCCGACGGGCCTGTGGCATGAGCACGGTCACGACGGCGACCAGCCCGTGGTCTGGCTCGATGTGCTGGACCTGCCGCTGGTCTATTACATGGAAGCCACCTACCACCTCGACGGCCCGCGCCAGCCGACGCTGGCCG
>JBBKVU010000037.1:0-13200 GCA_037968595.1 Comamonas sp. | reverse complement strand
CCCGCAGGCCCGACAGCGTTCACACCTTTCACGCTGAAGGTGGTCAGCTTGCCCAGGTGCATCGCCGTCACCGTGCAGGTGGTGTCTGGCACGGTTTCGATCTGCGGCGCCAGGAGCAGCTTTTGATCGCCGGCCATGATCTTGGTGCCGTCGATGTCGCGCTGCTTGTAGCCGAAGAGTGCGCCGATGCCCGGATAGTCCACCACGGCGGGCGTGACGGGCTGGCCAGGCACAAACGGACCGGACGCGCCCTTGCGGTGCACCACGACCTCCTGCCCTGCTTCTGCAATGGCCTCCAGGCCGCTCGCTGCGATTTCGTCGTAGTCGATTGCCATGGGTCACTCCTGATGTCGGCAGGGGTCAGGCTTCCACGTCATGCGGCGTGCCTTGATGGTTCGTTTGCCCTGGGCTATGGCCTTGAGGACGCGGTGCCGACCGTCTGCGATGGAGCCGCTCCAGTCCAGCAGGATCGGAAAGTCAAGGTCTGCGTCCATGCATTGCTGCACATGCCGCGCAAGACCCAGCATGTCGCAGTCCTGCCAAATCTTGCGGTCCAGATCCAGCGCTGCCAGGGGTACATCAAAGACAGGGAGGTCCTTGGTGTCGTCGATGAGCTTTGCCACCGAGTACCACCCGCCCTTGCCGTCATGGTAGTAGTCCTGCATCGGCTCGTTCTTGCGGAATGCGACCTTCGGCGGCCGCGTGTCGCGCTTTGCCATACCTACCCCCGGATCAGTTTGATGTTCATCGAGCTGCCAACGGTCAGCCCGCGCAGCAGCGCATCGATCACCGTGATGCGCTTCACGCCACCTTGTGAGCCCTCGGCCCACTTGGTGGTGATGACGTCCACGGTCTGCTCGGTCATGATCCGGCCGTCGGTGTCCTTGAACAGCTCGCCCTTGGCGGCGCGCCAGGCGGCCTCGCAGCACGCGTCCTTGACCTTTTGGGCCACGGGGTCGAGGTATTGCGGGTCAATGGCGTAGCTGCTCAGGACGTACTGGGTGGCGCGGCGCAGCGCGACCTCTTGGGCGGCTTCATCTGCAGCCCAGGTGTGTCCGAAGTCGGCCATGTACTGCTGCGCGTCCTCGAGGCTCACCAGCGAATTGAAGCCCTCGGCGGGCGCGACGATCAGCATGGCTTACTCCTGGCGCCCGCCCTGGCCTTCAGCGTCTGCCGGGGGCAGCGCGTCGAACAGGGCCTGCAGGTCGGCCTTCTTGGCGCCCTCGGGCACTTGGACGCCCTTGGCGGCCAGCGCTTCACGCAGCTCTGCCACTGTGGCGGCCTTCTTGGCGCCCTCGGGTTCGCCGGGGCCGCCATCTTCACCCGGGTTCTCGTGGCCGGCAGGGGCGAACACGGCATCGATGATGCGCACGCCCTTGGCGACCAGCTCCGCCTTACGCTCGGGGCTGACCGGGTGCGGCTCGTAGTGGATCGGTTTGTCTTTGGTCATCGGGTGCTCCAAAAGGATGGGGGCCGAAGCCCCCGTGGTTTACTTGGCCGCGTCACCGATCAGGACAACGCCTGCGGTGTGCTTGATGTCGGACGCAACCTTGTCCCAGTTGGAGCCGGTGCCCAGGGCGGCATTGCTGGGCGACTTGCCGCCGTTGGCTTCGTCCCAGGTGTAGCCCTTCAGGCCCAGGCCGAAGGTGTAGTCGACCTGCATCGTGGTTTCGATGCGTTCCTTGCCGTTGGTCGTCTGGATGTTGGAGATCACATCGCCCGCGTCGTGCACCGTGGCCGCGCCCTCGGCCAGGCCCAGGACATATTCCTTGTTGGGCGTGCCGGCCACGTACAGTGCTGGCGCGTCGGTCACCACGACAGCCTTGCCCAGAATGTCCACCACGCGCACATTGCCCGCCTGGAACAGCTGGGCAGCATTGGCCAGGTTCTGGCCGATCAGCTTGTGATACACGGCGCCGGTCATGATGTTGGCGGCGATGTCGCCCGAACGGTCGCCGAACTTGGCGTGGGCGTTGTTCAGGGCCGGGTACGTCACGCCAGCCGTCGCCGAAACATCGACGGTCACGCCAGCTTGATTCGCGATGGCCGCGCGCAAGGCCAGGATGGCGGTGTTCAGCTGGTCAGCCAGCAGCGCCTCGGCGAAGTTGCGCGATGCGACCTCGATGCCCTCGGCGGTTGGCTTGTTCAGCCAGGTCAGCTGCGATGGCTCGAAGCGGATGGGGCCGAAGCCGCCCGCAATCTTCACGCTCGAGTGCTTGAGCTGGGTCAGGTCGGTAGGAGTGGCATCGCCGTTGGCGCCGTAGCGGCTCACGCGACGCTGGGCCGTGTGGATCGCCTGGAAGAACGATTCCTGCAGGAAGTCGCCATCGAAACCGCCCGTGGTCAGGCGGATCGTGCCGTTGGAGGCGCCGTTGAACTTGTCAATCATCTGGCCCAGCGTCTCGATGGTCGCCGGCATGATGTACTGATTGAACACTTGCATTTGAGAGAGGGACATGGCTTAGGCTTTCAATTCGGGGTAGCGGTTGGCAATTGCGGTGGTGCGTGCGGCGCGGTCGCCGCCGAAATCACCGCGGGGTGGTTGCGAGCCACCAGACGAACCTGAAGCGCCAGAACCCGAGGCACCGGTGCCGCGAAGGATCTGGTCTTTGTTGGGGTAGGCGTTGACCAGCGAATCCAGCGCCTCATCGAAGCCGGCCAGCTCGCTGGGGTTCGATGCGCTGTAAATCTTCTGGCCCTGCTTGTCGTAGGCCACCACCCGGCCGTCTTCGACCTTGAAGGCGCTGCCGAAGGCTGCTTGCACCAGGTCGACAGGAATGGCCAGCTTTTCAGCCACCACCTTGGACCGGGCGAAGTTGCCGCCGATCAGCTCGCCATTGAGCTGCTGCTCGAGCTGCTGGGCGCGGGCTTCAGCGGTGCTGACCTTCGTCTCCCAGTTCTTGGTGATGTCGGCCTTGACGCGATCCACCTCGCCGGCGTCGATCAGCTTTTTCTGATCGAGCTTGGCGACGGTATCCAGCGCCTGGGCCGCAGCCGCGGGGTCGATGCCTTCAAAGGCCTTGATGGCCTTCTCAGCCTTGTCAGCGCGCTCGCGGTGGCCCATGGCCTCGCCGTTGAGCCGGGTGATAGCTTGAGTCGTGCCCACCGCGTCAAACGCCACATCCGTGCCGTCATCCTTGGTGTAGACGGGCTTGCCGTCCTGTACGACCACGTTGCCATTGGCGTCCAACTTCAGTTTCATTTGGGACTCTTTCCGGCCATCCGGCCTGTGCTGTGGGCTGTCCAGCCCGTGCGCCTTACTTGGCATCCGCCGTTTTCGGGCATGAAAAAGCCCGCCGTGATTGCTCAGGGCGGGCGGGGAAAACGAAAAAGCCAGCGCGGGGCTGGCTTCGGTTATTTGATGAGCTTAGGCTTTGTGCGCTTGGGCTTGGGTGGCTTCACCTCGCGGGGCTTGTCCGGGATCATGTCCACGGTAATGCCGCGCTTCCAACAGTGCGGGCAGATGCCCTTCTCAATCACCGTGCCGGGCTTGATCCGGCCGTTCTCGATGCGGTCGCCGCTGCGCAGGAACAGCGTCTGCCGGCCGCCGCACTTGCTGCACTGCAGCACCCCGTCGGGCTTGTCCATCGCCTTGACGCGCTCGATCAGCGCCGTCTTGGCGTCGGGCGGGGTTGGCGGAACAAGAGTCAGGGTCATCGGCGCATTGTGCCTACAACCCCGCCAGCTTGAAAGCCTCAGCGTCCCGCTTGCGCAGGTCATCGAGCGTCAGCAGCTCGCCGCGGGCGGTGTACATCTCGGCCATCTCCAGCTTGCCCTGGCGCAGCAGCTTGCCGCGCGTCGGGCCTAGCACCTCATCCTGGCGGGCCGCGCTCTGCTTCTGAATCCAGTCGGCGTAGGTCGTGTCGCGCGCCACCTGGCCGTCCAGGCTGGCCCGAGTTTGGCCGTCCACCACGATCTCAGGGATCGGGATGCCCAGCTCGGCATGCGACTTCAGCACCGGCACCTGACCGCTGCGGCAGCGCCAGTGCAGGCGGCCAGGCCCGGCCAGCCACGGCACCTTGTGCCCAATCGGCTTGTGCTCGCCTGGCGTGTACAGCAGCCGGTCGCGGATGCGGCACGGCGCCGATGTGCGCAGGTCCAGCGTGGCCGACCACTGCAGCGCCTTGAGCAGATCGACGTTGGCCTCCATCACCCTGTCCTGCGCCATGCCGGCCGTGTGGCCCAGCGCGGTGCGCACCACGGCCTCAACATCGCGCCGGTCACGCTGAATGATGCCATCCTCGTAGCCCTTGGCCCGCGTGCCGCGCAGCTCGCGAATGATCTGGTCGGTGGTCTTGCCCTCGACGTAGCCCTGGGCGATGGACTGGCGTACCTTCTTGAACTTCTGCGCGTCCAAGTCGCTCCACACGTTCTTGAGCAGCACGCCTTGGAACGGCCGGGCCAGCGCAGCGGCATAGACCGACTCGGCGCTGACTGCGGCGACATGCACAACCACCGGGACATGCGACACCAGCATCTGATGCTGGTAACTCACCTCGTAGGCCACGAACTCGCGCAGCTCATCGCTGAGCGCCTTGCCGATCTGGTCATAGGCCGCCGTCGACAGGCTGCGCACGCTGGATAGCAGGCTCTCCAGTCGCTCCATCTGGAACGTTGTGGGGGTCATGCCCTCCAGCAGCACGGCCAGCTCGGCGGCCAGGCGCGCATCGGAGCGGTTCAGCACGGCCATGATGCGCTGAACCACGCCAGTGCTGTAGCCCTGCAATGCGACCTGGTGCCGGATCGACTCGTCTTGCAGCAGGTCGTTGACTGATTCCATCACTCAGCTCCCATTGTTCCCAGGCTCGGCTCGGCCTCCTTGGCCATGGCTGCCTCGGTCTGTACATCGAGGTCAGGACTCAGCACGCCGCGGCGCTGCATTTCCTTCAGCACCGTCTCCTTGGTGATCTGGCCGGCCTGGGCCATGGTGACCACCAGTTGCGCAGACGCATCCGTCAGCGTGGCGGCGGCGAAGTCTTTGAACAGGCTCACCGTGCCGCCGCTGCCAGCGCTCAGCCAGTCGGCCGTGTACTGAAGGGCAAGGTCCATGGCGTCCTCGAAGTTTTCCACGATCCGCTGCAGGCTCGACTTATTGGCCTCGGCGTCGTTGCTTGCCTCGGTCGCGGTGCGCTGCCCGGGCGTGGCCACCAGTAGCTCGGCGCCGGTCTGGATCATCTGCTGCTCAAGCGCCTCCAGCTCAGTGCGGCCAACGGTCACGGATTCGGCAGAGCCCTGCACCACTTCTGCAGTCGCGTTCTGGGGAAGCCTCAAGGCCGAGTCCGAGGCAATGGTGATTGAGTCGTCGCTCGTCACCCCGGTGAACACCAGCAGGCGCTTGCGCGCGAACCGCGCGCTGTCGTCTTGGTCGGACTGGTGCTGCCAGTGTTTGATATTCAGGTCAGCCAGCGCAGACAGCGGGGGCTTTCCCACCATGAAGGCCTCGCGCATGCCGTACAGCGGCACGAATGGGATGTAGCCCAGAGAGGTCGCGCCCGACTCCAGAAGCTCATAGGCCTTGCCAGCCTCTTGCCACAGCTCCCAGGCGCCGGGTGTCAGCACGCGCACGCGTTTGACCGCCTTGGTGCCGTAGGTGCCGTCATCGAGTTCTGCGGTCTCGGCAATGCGCAGCTGCGTGAGCATGAGCTTGCCGCCGACGTTGGCGACCTTGTAGCCCAGCACCTGGCTGTGCCGCACGTAGACCCAGTAGGGCCGCGCGCCCAGGCGCTTCTCGTCGGCAATGGTCTTGGCCTCGCCCTCCGTCTTGGTGTAGTCCACCAGAATGCCACCGAAGCCGTATTGCACAGCGGCCTCGGTGAAGACCTCCGACGCGAATGCGTGCAGGCTGCGGCCCTGGCCGTCAATGTCGCCCAGGTACTGCTCGACCCCGGCTGGCACCTTGTTCAGGGTGAGCTCTTTCGAGAACGGCTTGCCGGCCATCACGCCACAGGTGCGCTCAAAGGCCGGGAACAGTGTCGAGGTCGCCACCCGATAGGCATAGTCGTCGTTCGATTCATTGGGCTGCTGCGGCAAATAGACCTTCTCGGCGCGCCGCATGGCGGCAGTGCCGCCGAGCAACGCGTCGATCTTCGGCCAGTGCGCCGCCATCACCTCCATCTTCGGATCGCGGTCTTGTACGTTCAATGCCATTGCGGCCTCACATTCGGAATTGCTGGACCTGGGCCACTCGCTTGACGACGGGCCACTGGTAGGCCACCGGGTAGCCGGCAGCGTCGATTACGTGGTCCACGCCGCTTGATTTATCAGGCTGGCCGTTCTTGTCATAGGACTGCTGCTCCAGTGCCTCGGTCAGCTTCGGACAGCGCAGCGTGTTGACCTTCAGGCGCCGCACGCCCTGTCCATTCAGGATCAGGCTGTTTACGGCGTTGATGCGGTCGGCCACTGCCGGGTTGGTCGAGTTGACCCGCACGGTCAGCCCATGCTCACGCAGGATCGACAGATCGGACTCGCTGGCGTTCTTGCTGCTGCTGTTCTGGCCCGAGGCGTCGGGGTACACCGTGACGGCGTGGCCCTTGTCGCGGTAGCGCTCCTTGAACAGGCGGGCCATGTAGGGCGTGTCCCGGCCGTCCGTGATCTCATCCACCGCCACCGGCAAGCCATCGCGCAGCACGTAGACCACGGCGGCCATGTGCAAGCGGTTGAAGTCCATGCCGATCAGCAGCGGCTCGCTTTCCTGCATCGACTCGCTGCTGTGATTCATCAGCCGGTCAAAGTCCGGGTACACGCTGCCCGACATCAGATTGACGAACAGCCCGCGCAGGTAGGCATCGATCAGCTGCTTGGGATAGCTGTCGTACAGCGACGGGATGTAGTCGGCCGGCAGGTTCTTGGCGTTGTCGTAGGTGCTCGCCTGGATCAGCCCGTACAGGTTGACCAGCGAGGGCTTGTCCCGCAGCGCCTTCACAAACTGCTGATAGGTGAACTTGAACCCTTCGGGCGTCGTCGTCACATCCACGCCGTTCTTCAGCCCGTCCGCCTTGTAGCGCATACGGGCGATGATCTTGCGCCATGCCTGCTCTGCCTTGGCGGCGGCCATCACATCGAGTTCATCGACCAGGGCGTGCCCGATCTTGAAGCCCACGATTGCCTGCGGCCTGTCCATCGAGCGGCAGATAACCGTCGTGCGGTACTGCTTGCCCGAGTAAAAGTGCACCTCCTTGTTGGCCTCCATGATCTCGACCCGCAGGCCCCAGTCGTGGGCCACTTCCTCTACCGTTGGGTAGAAGATGTCGCGGATCTGCGGAAAGCTCGGCGCGAAGTAGCCGGCGTTGACGCGCGGGAACTCCCAGGCATGCCGGCACAGGCCTGCACACCCTACCCAGGTCTTCCCCGAGCCAAAACCCGCGACAAAAGCGCGGTACTTGTGCGGCAGGGCCAGGAACCGCGATTGCGGCACGTTAAGCGTCGGCATCGTCGGCCCTCGCGTCCTTGACCTGCACCACGACCTTGACGGGCATCGCCACGGAATCCTCATCATCTTCAGCCTCTGGCTTATCGCGCCACAGGCCCCGCTGGCGGTTCTTCAGCCAGAAAATCGCCGCCGTTGTGTCGGGCGGGTAGTGCTTGATGATGTCGGTGACGGTGATCTGCCCCTGGTAGTTGCTGATGTGCACCTCAGGATGCTCATACCCGCAGGCCCGGTGAAAGAGCTTGGCAGCCACGCCGGCGTCGGCCAGCGTCTTGCCGCCCTTTAAGGACTCAAGAAATTCAGGGTGCCTTTTCTTCCAGGTGTTGAGCGTCTGCTCGGACACGCCAAAGAAAGCGGCCATCTCCTTATCGATCAAGCCGAGCATGCACAGCTTCAGGGCTTGCTTTGCGTACTCGGGCTTGTATCTACTGGGGCGACCGACCGCCCTCTTGGCAACCGGCTTTGCCTTTGCCGGTTTTGTTGCCATGGCAGGCCCTTTCAATCTTCTGGCTTATGCTGTCCCGGCCCATTGCTGGGCTTTCGGGATGAACGGCGGCGAGGCGCCTGGCTCGAGTTTCAGCCTACCCCAGTCAATGCGGCCCAGTGCATCACGAATGGCCTCGAAGCCTTTGACCATCTCCATGAGCGACATGGTTGCGGCCGACAGCCGCTCCACCCCCTTCCATGCCCACAAAAAAGCGTTGCGCCGCTTGGTGCGCCCCTGCGCGCGCTTGCGGATGTGTCGCACCTTCATGGCAGTCTCCCGTAGCAGTGCACAAGATAGGGACGGTAGCTCCCCGCATGGATGGGGTGGATTGCACTGAAGCGCGTCGGGTACTCGGCCAAAGCATCGCGCTTGCCCATGCACATCCGAGGCGGATCAAAGCCACGCCACACCACGCCATGTGCCACATCAATGCGCGTGACACGCCGCAGCCTCTCGCCGCTGTCCATGCATACGACATCGGTAGTTCTTGCGTCGATCTTGGACATAGGCAGCTTTCGGAATGGGCGCCACCGCTGCGGGCAAGGCGTCCCTGGCGGTTAAGGCGTGGTGGATGCGCCCGAGCGGTGGCGAAAACGGGATTGCAGGCCAGGCTGGGCGAACCACTTAGCCACGATCGATCGCCAATGGCGTCGACGCAGGCCCTGCTTGCAATTCAGGAAGCGTCGCCAGGCTCTTCGGCGTAGGGGCGCACCAGCGGGAGCGACGGCGCCTGCACAAAGCCGCCCAACTCTTTCACGCTGATTTCGCCGTCACCGTGCACGAGGAACGTGTGATGCGCGCCAGGCTGCATGCGGGTCTTGCCGTCAGGCGTGGTGACGATGGCTTGCTTGTTGCCGCTGATGGCAATGTGGACGGTGGTGGTCATGGGCATTCCTGCTTCAGAAACAAAAAAGCCCACCGCGGCGAACCAGGGCGGGCAAGCGTTGGCCGGAGCCAGCGCGGAGACAAACGGAAAAGCCCGCAGAGCGTGAACTCATGCGGGCTTTCAGAAGACGTGGCGATGCATCGATGGTCCTCCCCGCGTCATCAAAGCGCGGGCAGCAGACTTATCGGAGGGCGGCGCGGCCTGAGCACGGCACCGTGATTCCCTCTCCATCGAAACAACGTAGGCCGAACGTTATCACAGTTTTCGACCTTGGTCAAAAATCAGTGCAGCCGACGAATCATTTCGCCAGCGTGCGACCGCTTGCAAGACTGCACATAGTCGATCAGCACCTGGGCGTCCCGGCAGCTTGGCTCCTTGCGGTAGCGCTCGCCTTTGCACCGAGGGCACTTGTGCTCCTTTTCTCCCTTGACCACCACCCCGGCACCCTTGCACACCTTGCACAGCGGGTCGAGCAGCCAATCGAGCGCCACGACAATGGCCTCCGTGCCGGCTTGGAGTTTGCGGCTGTGTACGACGTACAGCAGCGCGGCATAGACCCGCGTCATGTCCTCCTTCGTTGGCTTGGAGATCAGGCGCAGGTAGTGAGCCGACAGATTTCGGCGGCTCATCCCCGAGGCCTTGATGATGTCCACCTGGGTGATGGCGTGCGCGGTGTCGCGGAGATTGGTTGCGCGCGTGGCGGCAAGGTAGCGTTCTTCGATCATGGATTCCCTCTCATTCAATTTGCCAGGAGCCGCTGAACGGTCACGTTCAGGGCGTCCAGCTCGTCCATCTTTTTTATCGCCCACATGCGGCGTTGGCCGTGCAGGCCCATCAGGGCGCCGCGGTGGCAGCTCTCGCACAGGGCGACACAGGTGTATTGCCGGTGCTGCTTGATGTGGTGCGCTTCGCTGGGCCCGGGCTGGTCGCAGACGCTGCAAGGCAGCTCCTTGACCTGGGCCAGGTGTTCGCGCTCCTTGGCGCTCAGCTTGTTCAGCATCCGACCTCCAGCACCACACAGCCGCCCTTCACTGCCTGGCCGCGGCGCAGCGTCAGAGGGTGAAAGTGCTGGTCATCGACGCCGAGCGCCTGGCTGATGCCGTCGAAGTCGGGTTTCATGGCGGCCAGGAGGTTGTCGAGGTCGCGGCGCCGCTTGTCTGGCGGGCAGAACGTGGCCGTCATCGCCAGCGCGCCGGGCGGCGGCACATAGCCGGCCTGCTGCATTGCCTGCATGGTCAGCACCCGGGCGCCGGCCACGCGCTTGCCCTTGATGGCATGCACAGTGGCCCAGTGGCTTCCGTTCTTGCGGTTGGGCGACAGCGCGGCGGCCGGCCAGGGCAATTCAACGCGCATCACTTTCCTCCCAGCAGGACTTGAAAGCCCGCCTTCACTGGCCTGCCCAGCATCTGCGCCGCGAACTTGGCGTCGCCGCCAAAGCACATGCTCACCATGCAGTCGTCGCACCAATCCTCGAACTCTGGCACACCGGTGTCGTGGACAGCTTCGGCTATCTGCTCATCCGTCCACGGGCCGTGATCTACGTCCGCTTCGCACGCGCCGCACTTTCCTTGCTTCGCCAGTTCAATGCCTCGCATCATTCGCCCTCCCACAGGTCATAAAACGTCACGCGCAGCTCCGAAGCCGCATAGGCCTCGACCTGGGTGCAGAACTCGGAAAACTCGACCGTCGACAGGCCTGTACTGCTCTTGCCGATCACTTCGCCGTTGGGCAGCTGCTCGACGCCGATGAACATGCGCTTGAAGACTTCATGCCAGTTGTCGACGCTGTGCATGCGGCCGTCTGCCGTGGTCGCCTGGGCGGCGATCTGGGCCAGCACGCCATTTCCCCAGTAGCGCCGGTTCTGCTTCTGCGTGCGCTTGCGGCGGGTGACGGTCAGCACCCAGCGGCCACCGCCCTTCAGCACGGCCTTGAGGAAGGGGTAGAGCTGGCCCTGGATCAGCGCCCAGGCCTGCGCGCGGTTGTGGAGTTCGATTTCGAGGCGCTCAGCCATTGGCCCCGCCCTTCTTCTCCAGCCAAACCCGGCGCGCGGCCACCTTGTCGGCGTCAAGCGGGGCGAACCTCTCGCAGGCGCGCGCTTCGGCGCTGGTGGTGTGCCCGGCCAGGGCCTTCTTGGCGCACTGGGCGAAGCCCATGCGGGCCATGGCCTCGTTGCCGGCCTTGGGCTGCCAGTGGGTGCAGGCGATGCAGGTGGTCATTCCTCAGCCCTCCATGGCTTGCCGTGCTTCTTCTCCCAGCGCTTTTGCACCTCTTGCGCCTTCTGCAGATGCCACCTGATCACCGTGTCGTCATCCGAAAACCCGACATGGAAATTCATGCCTGGGACAAGGGCGCCGATGAGCGCGGCGATCAGGAAGCCCCAGCCGATTACCTGGGCAACGGCGCTCATGCTGCGCTCAGGCCCAGGGCCTGCCTCGCAAACTTCAAGGTGATGGGCCGGATTCGCTCGCCGGCTTCGGCGCGGCTCAGGAAATTGCGGGCCCAGCCCTTGGGGTCGTGCACGCTGGAGGCGATGGCCTGGCGCACGCTCAGCGCGCGCTCGAGTGCCGCGGCAACCACTACAGGGTCGGCCTTGGGCGCATCCAGCTGCTTGCGCTCTGGCATGGGTGAGCGGCGGCATAGCGTGCGGAACTCGATCACGTTGGGGCAGCGCTCGGGCAGGTTCTCCAGCGCCCAGGCGACAGAATTCAAGCCTTCTTCGCTGTCGAAGCCTGACAGCTCATGGCCCCAGCAGGCCTTCACATCGCTCAACGGAGAGCTGCCCAGGTTGCGGTCCCAGGCAGCGCCGTAGGTCACGGACAGGCGCAGAAACAGGCGGTCGATCACTTTGGTTGGCAGGCTCATCGCGCGGCTCCGATCTGGACTTGAGAGGGGGTGATGTCGATGACGTTGCGGCCGGCATCCGGCTGCAGGTCGGGGTGCTGGCGGCCAGTCATCTGCTCCCAGCGACGCATGCCTGCCTCGCGCTCTTGCTCGGCAAAGGACTTCGGCGCTACGGCGGCGCGCTGCCCTGTGGGCCGGGCGGCCTGGCGGAACTTGCTGGAGTTGCGCAGCCAGGTGCGGAAACCTGCTTGCCAGTCCTTGAACGTCGTGCCCTTGGCGGCGTGGTGATCCTCGAATGCGGCCTGCTCGCCAGCCAGGTCAAGGCCGAACTCACGCGCCAGCTGCTCGGCGGTTTCGTTGGGCATGAAATCGGTAGGCAGAATCGTTGCCCGTGCCGATGTGGCTTTCGGTGCGTCAGCACCAATGACGGTTACTGATGGTTCCTTGATGATTCCATGATGGTTATTTGCGGGTGCAATGGGTTGCACCCTTTCCTGTCGTGGATTGCACCCTTTAGTGCTGTCGTTTGCACCCTTTTGGTCGTCAATTGCACCCTTTTTAAACGGTGCAATTTCTGCACCCTTTATCCAATCAAGGGAAATGCGGTACTCCGACGACATGCTGCGGCCGCCATTTCCAGCGCTGACCAAGATCAGCCAGCCGGCTTCTTGCATGCGGCGCAGTTGGTATTGCACAGAGCGCTCGGACTGGCGCGTCTTTTCTGCCAGCGCCTTGATGCTGGGGAACACGCGCGTGCCGTCATCGCTTGCGTGGTCAGCCAGGGCCAGCGCAAGCAGCATCTCGCCGCCACCATTGGGGTAGCGGTCGAACACGGCAGTCATGACTTTGACGCTCATGACCGCTCCCAAACGCGAAAGCCGTCGCTGATGAGGTCCTGGCCATCGACCTGCACCACGCGCGCTTTTCCGTTACGGAAAAGTTCGGGCAGGCGACGGTCAATCTGCACAACGGTCAGGCCGGTGCGGTCCATGAGTTCTTGCGCAGTGCCGGCGCCCTGCTTCAAGGCCAACAGGATGCGCTCGCAATGCGGGCCTGAGAAAGCGCTGGCAGCCTGGGCCGCCATGACGCTGGAAAGCGGGTCATGCGCTCGGACCAGCGCAGTTACTTTTGAGTTACTCATTGCTTGCTTTCCCGAAACGGAATAGCTGCGCTATGCCGCCCGTGCGGACACGGGCGCGCAACTTCCTGGCGTGCTCGGCCAGTTGGCGGCTAGCCAATTCATCGAACGAAATTCCGCGCCGAATCGCTTCGGTATTGATAGCGGAATACTCTTCATCCGTGAGCCCTCGCAGGTCAACTGCGACGACATCACGCGGCGGTGCTGGTGGAATCATGGCGATGCCTTTCCACGGCTCAAGCCGTCATCAATCCGCTGAATGCGTTCTTGTCAACGGCTTGGCCAACGCGGCGCGCAGACAAAGAATTGGCTTCATGACGTTTTGCATGTGCCAACTCCAACAAACCCAGCCGGTAGGCCTCCGCGCGCGACACGCCGCCGTAGTAGTCGACAAGGAAATCCATGTCGTCTATCTCGCTTCC
>JBBKVU010000036.1:0-10630 GCA_037968595.1 Comamonas sp. | reverse complement strand
ATCCAGGCCAGCGTCAGCAGCAAAAAGAAGCCGGCCGTGCCCGCGGCCGCAATGAACGGCGACCAGCCGTCGCCCGGAAGCCGCAGCAGGTGGCGTATGCGCGCGTCCACCGGGCTCGTGACCAGCGTCTCGCGCCCGCCAAACACCGTGCCGGGCAGCCAGTGCCGGCCCTGCTCCACCTCCTCGGCCAGCGTGGGCCGCTGCCACAGCGGCTCCCTGGCCTCGATCTGCGGAATGCTGCGCACGCCGTAGTCGCCCTGGGGCAGCCATTCAAGCGAGTCGGCGTTCCAGGGATTGCCATGCGCGCGCTCGGAACGCAGCAGCGTGCGCACCAGATCGGCCAGGCACAGCAGCACGCCCAGCGCGAAGACATAGGCGCCCACGGTGGACAGCAGATTCCACAGCGTCCAGCCCAGGCCGTCCGCATAGGTGTAGACGCGCCGCGGCATGCCCGCCATGCCGGCAATATGCATGGGAAAGAAAGCCAGGTTGAAGCCGCCGAACATCAGCGCGAAACTCCAGCGCGCAAGGCACTCGGACAGGCGGTGGCCGTTGTACAGCGGCGCCCAGTAGTAAATCCCGGCAAACAGCGGAAACACCAGGCCGCCGACCAGCACATAGTGCAGATGGGCGACGACGAAATAGCTGTCATGTGCCTGCCAGTCGAACGGCAGCACCGCCAGCATCACGCCCGTGAGTCCGCCCAGCACAAAGACAAAATGAAAGCCCAGCAGGAACAGCGAAGGCGCGTGCATCCGCACCCGGCCCTTCCAGAACGTGGCAATCCAGGCAAACACCTGCACGCCGCTGGGAATGGCGACGGCAAAGCTTGCCACCGACGTGACATGCAGCGCCAGCGGCCCCAGCCCGGCAGTGAACATGTGGTGCATCCACAGCAGGAAGCTGATGGCGCCCACGCAGACCAGCGCCCAGACAATGGCGCGGTAGCCCACCAGCGGCGTGCCGGCCATCACCGGCACCATCATCGTCACCATGCCCGCGGCCGGCAGGAAGATGATGTAGACCTCGGGATGGCCGAAGAACCAGAACAGGTGCTGCCACAGCAGCGGGTCGCCGCCGCGCGCAGCAATGAAGAACGGCCAGTCGAACGCGCGCTCGAGTTCCAGCAGCAGCGTGCCCGCGATCAGCGCCGGAAACGCGAAGATCACCATCAGCGCCGCGACCAGCACCGCCCAGGCAAACAGCGGCATCTTCATCAGCGTCATGCCCGGCGCGCGCGTGAACAGGATGCCGATGATCAGCTCGATCGCGCCCGCGATCGCCGAGAACTCGATGAAGCCAATGCCCAGCAGCCACCAGTCGGCGCCAATGCCGGGCGAATGCTCCTTGCCGGTCAATGGCGGGTACATGAACCAGCCGCCGTCCGGCGAGGCGCCAAAGAAGATGGTGATGAAGAACGCCAGTCCGCCTATGGCATAGGCCCAGAACGCATAGGCCGAGAGCCGCGGAAACGGCAGATCGCGCGCGCCCAGCATGTTGGGCAGCAGCCAGACCGCGACGGCCTCGACCACGGGCACGGCAAACAGGAACATCATCACCGAGCCGTGCATGGTGAACAGCTGGTTGTAGGTGCCGGCGGCCACCAGCTTGCTGTCGGGCAGCGCCAGCTGGGTGCGCATGATCAGCGCCAGGATGCCGGCAAGCACGAAAAACACCAGCGCTGTCGCCAGGTAGTAGACGCCGATCTGGCTGTTGTTCACGGCAGACAGCCGGCGCCAGCCCTTGGGCGGCTCCCAGGCGCGCTGCAGTGCCTCGCGCTCGCCCGCGGGCCGCGGCAAGGCATTGGGCAAGTTATCGGGCAGGGATGTGGGCGCGACGTCGCTCATTGCAGCGCGCCCAGCCATTCGCCCAGCGCCTGCAGCGTAGACGCATCGAGTCGGTCATAGGAAGGCATGCGGGCTCCCGATTTGATCTGCTGGATATGTGTCAGCCAGCGCTCCCGGCCTTCGGGCGTATTGGCCAGCGTGCCCGCACCCAGGTGCAGGCGGCTGCCGAAATGCGTGAGGTCAGGCCCCAGGCGGCCCTCCTCGCCGACGCCACGCACGGTGTGGCAGGCGTTGCAGCGATTGGCGAGAAAGGCGTCGCGGCCAAGCGCTTGCCGCGGCGTTGCCGGGGCGGCCGCGGGCCGGGACTGGGCGGAAAGCCAGGCGTCGAACGCCGCCGGCGCCATGCCCACCACATGCAGTGCCATCTGCGCGTGCTGCTCGCCGCAGAACTCTGCGCACTGGCCGCGCCAGACGCCGGTCTCGGTGGGCGTGACCAGCAGGTGCTGCATGCGCCCGGGCAGCATGTCCATCTTGCCCGCGAGCTGCGGCACCCAGAAGCTGTGGATCACGTCGGCGCTGGTCAGCGCGAAATACACCGGCCGGCCCACGGGCACGCGGATCTCGTTGGCCGTGACCACATCGGCGCCCGTCAGGGGATCGCGATAGCGCACTTCCCACCACCACATGTGCGCCTTGACCGTGACCACCAGCGCGCCCGCGGGCGGCACCGGCTTCCACGCCGGCATGTGCGGCAGCACCCAGGCAAACAGCGCGGCCAGCACCAGCGCCGGAAAGACCACGCCCCCGCCCAACAGCCACAGACGCGGGCGCACAGCGCTTGCGCGCGCGCGCAGCGACCAGGCCAGCAGCAGCATCACGCCGACAAAGATTCCCAGTCCACCCGCGAACAGCACCCAGGTCACGCTTTCTATCGACTGCGCGGCGTCGCCGGTCGCAGCAAGCATTCCGGCGGGCTTCATTTGAGCGAAAAGAGAAAGGCCGCCATGGCCTGGGCATCGGCCGGCGAGACGCCCATGCTGGGCATGGCCGTACCGGGCACCAGCGACTGCGGCGCGGCAATCCACTGCGCCAGCGTGTCGGGCCGGTTGGGCAGCCGCCCGGCGATATAGCTGCGCTGGCTCCAGGCATCGAGCGGCTGCGACAGCTGGCCGCGCGCCGCGGCCACATCGGGAATGCTGTGGCAGGAGCCGCATTGGTATTGGCCCATGAGCGCCTTGCCGCGTTCTATCGTGATCCGATCCTGGGCCCATGCATCACCGAGCACGCAGGCTGCAAGCAGCACCGGCAACAGCGTAGGTGAAAAGGCATACTTAAGGATCATTAGCGCATTCTGTCGCACAAATGAGGACAACTGACGCAAAATCACAGCAGATGAGAAAAAACAAGCTGCTGCTGATCATTGCTGTCACGACCACGGGACTTGGGCTTACAGCCGCCCTTGGGGCGGCGGCCCTGGTGTATTCGGGCGTCTATGACATCTCCGCCACGCGCCAGCATTGGCAGGCCACGCATTCGCTGCTGGAGATCGCCATGCGCCAGTCGGTGCGCCGGCAGGCCAGAAACATTGAGGAGCCGGCGCTCGGCGATCCGCAGATGGCCTTGCGCGGCGCGGCCAGCTTTCACGACAAATGCGTGCAATGCCATGGCGCGCCCGGCGTGGCGCAATCCGACATCGGCCTGAGCATGCAACCCCTGCCCGGCCCGCTGGTCGATGCCAAACAGCACTGGCGCCCGCGCGAGCTGTACTGGGTGGTGCGCCACGGCATCAAGATGACCGGCATGCCGGCCTGGCAATACCGGCTGGCCGACGCGCAAATATGGGATCTGGTGGCGTTCATGCAGCAGCTGCCGCAGCTCAATGCCGTGCAATATGCGCAATGGACGCACAACGCGCGCCTCAATGATGGCCAGGCAACGGCTTCGGCGCCCGCCTTTGCTGCCGATGTCGAGCGCGGCCGCCAGGCCCTGCACCAATATGCCTGCAGCGCCTGCCATCGCATTCCCGGCATCACCGGCTCGAGTGTCCATGTCGGCCCACCGCTCCAAGGCATGGGCGCACGCACGCTGATTGCCGGCACGCTGGCCAATACGCCGGAAAATCTCGCGCGCTGGCTCATCGAGACGCAGCAGGTCAAGCCCGGCACCGCCATGCCGCAATTGGGCGTCACGCCACGCGATGCCCAGGATATGGCAGCCTATCTGGGCTCACTGCACTGAGAAGCCGGAGCCAAAGAAAAAACGCCCTGAACTTGCATTCAGGGCGTTTTCAATATTTTGGGGTGGCTGATGGGGCTCGAACCCACGACAACAGGAATCACAATCCTGGACTCTACCAACTGAGCTACAGCCACCGTAGAAGCATCTATTGTAAGGCCAAAAATGCCGCCTCAACCCGAGTTTCGCGTTTTGGCGGCATTAAATCTCAAGGACGGTCGACCTTGATCTGCACCTTGAAGCGCGCCTTGAGCATCTCATAGTAGGCCGCGCCTTCGGCGCCCGCCCACCACTGTGCGAGCTGCTGCTTCTGTGCGGCAACGATCTGCGCGTCCTGTGCCGGGCGCTCGACCACGGCGTTGACCTTGACCACGGCGTAGCCGAGATTGCCCAGGTCTACGCCGGTCCAGGCGGGCAGGCCTTCGACGGAGGCGTGCAGCGCGGCATCGATGACTTCGCGCGGCAGGTTCTGCGGCTGGTCGCGGCCAATCACCAGCGCTGCGCCCAGCGCGGCGCCGGCGGGCTGTTCCTTCCAGGCCTTGAGCTTGGCCTGGCCTTCTTCACGCGCCAGTTCCGCGGACTTCTGCGCCACGTAGAGCGACTGCACCTTGTCGGCCACTTCTTCATAGGCCAGCGTGTGGGCCGGCGAATAGGCGGTGATGCGGCCGGCGGCCATGATGCCGGAGCCGATTTCCACGGCTTCGGTGTTGCGCTTGTTCTCCAGCGATTCGGCGGAGAACAGGGCTTCGAGGAAACGCGCATTGGCCAGCGGGCCCTGGGCGCCGGGGCCAGGAACGCGCGTCACGCGCTCGGCCTTCTGCACCTTCAGCTTGAGCTTGTCGGCCACGCCTTGCAGGTTGTCCGACTGCTCGTACACACCGTTGGCAAACTGCTCGGCCACTTCGGCGTACTTGCGCTGGGCCTGCTGCTCCTTCAGGTCCTTCTCGAGGCGCGGGCGCAGCTCGGCAAAGCTGGGCTGGGGCGGCGTCTTGATGTCGGTGAGCTGGATGATGTGGAAGCCGAAATCGCTTTCGACCACATCGCTGATCTCGCCCTTCTTCAGCGCGTAGGCCGCGTCGGCAAAGGGCTTGACCATGTCGCCGCGCGTGAAGAAGCCCAGATCGCCACCGCTCTGGGCCGTGCCGCTGTCCTGCGACGATTGCTTGGCAAGCGCGGCAAACGACTGCGGATCCTTGCGTACCTGCTCAAGCAGCGCCTGCGCCTGCTCACGTGCCTTGGTGCGGTCGGCGGCCGACGCATCCTTGGTGGCGTTGATCAGGATGTGGCTGGCACGGCGCTCTTCCTGGCCGGCAAGGCGCGACAGGTTTTCCTGGTAGTAGGTGCGCAGGTCGTCCTCGTTGAGCACCATGGCAGCCTGCACGCTGGCCGAGTCCAGCACCACGTATTCGACGCTGGCCTGTTCAGCCTGCTGGAACTTGTCCGGATGGGCCTTGTAATAGGCCTGCAGCTCTTCGGGCGTGGGCTTGACCTTGGCGGCGAAATCACCGGCCTTGAACTGGGCGACCTGCACTTCACGGCGCTGGTACAGCGCATCCATGGCCAGCTTGACCTGGGCATCGGTCACGAACGAGGAGTTGATGGCCGAACCCATGACCTGGCTCAGCGACAGGTTGCTGCGCAGATTGGCTTCAAAGCCTTCGGGCGTCATGCCCTGCGCGCCGACCAGCGCGCGATAGGCTTCGGCATCCAGCGTGCCGTCGGCCCGCTTGAGCGCGGCAATGGCCGGAATCTGCTGCAGGCTGCGCACCAGCTGGGCATCGCTGGCCACCATATGCATCTTCTGCGCGGCGGCCACAAGCACGCGGTCGCGCACCATGCGCTCGAGCGTGGCGTAGCGCGCCTGGGGCGAGTCCAGCAGCTTGGTATCGATTTCGGGATTCGCGGCGCGCAGCTGATCGCTCTCCATGCGGTGGGCGTTGTCCCAGTCCGATTGCTTGATCTCGTGACCGTCCACCCGAGCCACTGTCGGACTGGATTCCGAGAAATAGTTCTGGTCGATGCCAACGAAGATGAACGAGGGAATGATCAGCAAGAACAACAAGATCATCACGAACTTGGAGTGCTTGCGGATGGCTTCAAACATAGTCGATCTTTCTGTGGAAGCAATAAAAAAGGCGAACCCATGTTCGCCTTTGTAAGGTGTGCGTAGCCAAAGGAACCTGACTGAGGATGGCAAGGATTCGACCCTGATCCACCCCTCAACGACAAAGCCTGCCAACGATCCACGCACCCTTGGTGAAGGAAACTGCGCAGATTCTACCTGTTACGCCTCACGGCCCAATCGGCCAACACCACCAAGGCAAAAGGCCGGAAAAGAAAAAGGGCAGGGATCGCTTCGGGCCCTTGATTTCGTCTTTGACGGGTGGCGGATGCTGACGGGATAGAAGCGCCGACCTGTTCCGCGCAAAGGTCAAGTTTTCACAATATGGCGAAGACTTGGAACTGTGCCCAGCCAAAGTTACCAACATGCAATGGAGCCCCGCATATCGCCCAAACTTTGCACGCAAACGAAGCACTCCGCACACCGGCGTCACCGCGGCGCGACCCGCTTTGGGCCCGCAATGTCGCCCGGTGCTAAAAACTTCCAGCAACCGCCGGAGCAACCCATGAAGTCAAGTCAGCTGGTCAACATCACGTTGTTGACATTGATGGCCGCCACACCGGCCTGGGCAGTCTATAAATGCCAGGATGCCAGCGGGCGCACCACCTTTCAGGAAACTCCTTGCAGCGGCGCAAACCAGGGAGGAAAGCTGGAGGTTCATCCGGCGTCAGGCAGCGCCCCGAAACTCCAGGCGCCGGCGGGAGCAGGCCCTGCGCCGCCAGCGATCGGCACCGAGGCGCCAGGAACCGCATCGCCGGCCATGACAGAGACCGACAGGCTGAACAACTTGTCAGCCCGTCTCGCCAAGGAAAATCGTCTTGCCACTCTCAACAACCTGAGCATTGGCGCAGCCCAAGGTGAGATGCTTCGCGCCCAAGCCCAATGCCAGGCTGAGATCGAAGCAGTGCGCAAGCGCAAGGAACTCGCTGCCAACAGCCTGGCAGGCGCCACCTGGGAGCAATCACTGAGCGCCGAAATGCAGGCCATGGCGACCCGGTGCGACACCGAGCAACGCCGCCTGCAAGCCAACCTGGACCGACTCTTGTCGGAAAAACAGGAGCTGGAAAGAGCCCTTTCCAGACCGTAGGTGCATCGCGATGTCCAACAGCCTGCCGTTGAACGGGTGTTTTCGCCTACTCATTGGCGCCAGCAACGACTCACATCCAGGGAGAATTAGCCGGAAAGCCTTCAGCCATGCCCATCGTCGTGCAACACCACTGGCTCACGGCCAGGCAAAAGCTCGACAGTCAATGCAGCATGATCCCGCCGGCAGCTATGGCTCCGCAGGGCCGGGCGAGGACGGTCTGCGCGCAGCAGGGTGTTTGCGGGCACGCCTTTGACGTCGGTGAATCCGGTGATGGTTCCGATCCCTTTGCCTCAGCCCGCTTTCGTCATCCCATGCGCGATGTGCGGCGGGGAATCTGCCTTGCCCATCGGTAGCCCTAGGTAAGCACACGCTGGTTGCCTTCCACGCGGCACCTACGCGGGCCACGTCATACGCTGAAGCTGCATAAACCCAAGCGGATCAATATCGCGCGCATGGGGTTGCACTACCAAATAACAAGGTAACTTTTGCTAACATCCTGCCCAAGAATGGAGCACATATGCACAAATTATGGATAGCGGCAGTGGTTTTGGTAATTGTCGCCGTAGGCAGCTATTTTGGATACAACAAATATCAATCAACGGCACTCATTGAGAGCACAGCACCTCATGTCAAAGAAACCAGTCTCAGAACCAGAGTCATCATTGACTTGCTGACATCCCCGGGCAGCGCGACTTTTCGCGAGATGTTCGAAAAAAGTGATGAAACAGTCAAGAAAATCGCAGACACCTTGTTTCAGCTTGAGTCACAAAGCAGCAAAGCCAACCCTGAGGCGATGCAGTCCGCTATTGCCTACATCAAGGCAAACCAAGAAATTACGCGAACAATGCTTTCGTCCACCCGGACAAGATATGAAAGCAACAACGCCGCCAGTGCCATGGATGAAGCTCTTGCGGACCTGAAAAGCTCGAGCGGCTACTCCCAGACATACGCCAGACAAAGACTAGAGCGCGCAGTGGTACAAGCCAAGAAGTTGCTTGAGAAATCCAAGAATGAAATTGAGCTCGCTCAGTCCGGAATCGCAAGCTTGAAAAATGCGCATGCCAGCGCGAGCAGGTTTTTCCCTTCCGAAGCCCTCCTTTCTAGCGACTCAATAACAGCTCTGGAGAGTCACTTTCGCCGAGGCGAGGAAATGCTCAAGTAGCCGCCCTCAACCCACCTCAGCCAGCCCGCCAATGAGCGGGCTTTTTTCCTTCTGACCTGCCCCCTCTGCCATACCAATCAGTCGGAAATCCGGGTTAAAGCTTACGTAATCTCTTTGCTGGAAGCCGGCGACGTGCTGGTGCTCGGGGGGAACAATTCCGCGATCCAACAAAGCCTCAGGCCTGGCGGCGTACTAATCACCTTCGTATTCGCTTTCGAACGTGAGATACAGCGGTGGCTCAAGCACGCTCTTACTTTAAAGGGGTACGGCCACTTTCCGCTGGGAGTTTGCTTCTTGTGCGCCATGGATCGGCCGTCCTAAAGTAGGCCGCCAGTCTACCCTCAGGCCGGTTGGTGAACGCCTGTTTCTGCTAGGGTGACACGGCTTTAGACAGCCTATCGGGGTGGTCGAGCAGACGTAAAAAAAGCACCTGGATCGCTCCAAGTGCTTGATTTCATTTGCTTTGGGTGGTGGGTGCTGACGGGATCGAACCGCCGACCTACTCCGTGTAAAGGAGCCGCTCTACCGACTGAGCTAAGCACCCCCTTGCAACTGCTTGTCAGTTCAACGCATCTTTCAATGCCTTGCCCGGACGGAATTTCGGCACCTTGGCGGCCTTGATCTCTATCGTGGCGCCGGTGCGCGGGTTGCGGCCGGTGCGCGTGGAACGCTCACCAACGGTGAATGTGCCAAAACCGACGAGCGATACTGTACCACCCTTTTTGAGGGTTTTCTTCACTGCTTCGATCGTCGATTCCAGAGCGCGCGCGGCGGCGGCCTTGGAGATGTCGGCATTGTTTGCGATGTGCTCAATCAGTTCGGTCTTATTCACAAGAAGCCTCTCGAGAAATGGTGGATGGAATGTCGCTGCTGTGCGGAGACTTTGCAGTTCAAGAACTGTATCTGCCGGCCAGCCTGCAATCACCTGAGGTGGATGCGCTTAGTGCCATGCCATCGACCTTCCAAGTGTCAATGTTATCCGCTGCAATCCCAGCGGCTGCAGCGATTCTAGCTGCAATTGCACTGCTGCCCAGCGTCAGCGGCGGTTTTTGTCGCGCCCGGCCGCTAGAGGCTTCACGGATTGACAACCGCGGGCGGCGGCCGATCTACTTGTCGACGCGGGCGCGGATCTCGGGCAAGGCCTTTTGCAGGTAGTACACCATGGACCAGACGGTGAGCACGGCGGCGATCCAGATCAACACATGGCCCCAGACGCCGGTATCCATCATGCCGAACAGCATGCCGTCATAGAGCAGGAAGGGAATGGCCACCATCTGCGCCGTGGTCTTGAGCTTGCCCAGCATGTGCACCGCCACGCTCTTGCTGGCCCCTATCTGCGCCATCCATTCGCGCAGCGCCGAGATGGCGATTTCGCGGCCGATGATGATCAGCGCCACGAACACGTCGGCGCGCTGCAGATGCACCAGCACCAGCAGCGAGGCGCAGACCAGGAACTTGTCGGCCACGGGGTCCAGAAAGGCGCCGAAGGAGGAAGTCTGGTTGAGCTTGCGCGCCAGATAGCCGTCCAGCCAGTCGGTCGCGGCAAACACGATGAACATCAGCGTTGCAATGAGATTTTGCAGCGCCGGCTCCATAGGGGTGTAGAACACTCCCACGATCAAAGGTATCGCGACAAAGCGCGTACAGGTCATCAAGGTGGGGATGGTCAGAAACATAATGCAATTGTGTCATGCGGCGAAGACCTTTACGCACAGCATCGCGCCAGGACTCAATGCAATGCGCGGTAGATGGTGTCCGCCAGTTCACGCGAAATGCCTGCGACCTTCATCAGGTCTTCCACGCTGGCATCGGCCACGCCGCGCACGCCGCCAAAGCGCTGCAGCAGGCGCGCGCGCTTCTTCGGACCCACGCCGGCAATTTCCTCGAGCTGCCCGCCGCCAATGCGCACCTTGGCGCGCGCCGCGCGCATGCCGGTGATGGCAAAGCGATGGGCCTCGTCGCGGATCTGCGCCACCAGCATCAGCGCCGCCGAATCCTTGCCCAGATAGACCTTGTCGCGGCCATCGGCAAACACCAGCTCTTCGAGGCCGACCTTGCGCCTGTCGCCCTTCTCCACGCCGACGATGCGCGAGACATCCAGCCCCAAGGCATCAAACACTTCGCGCGCCATGCTGACCTGGCCCACGCCGCCGTCAACCAGCACCAGCAGCGAGGCGCAGACCAGGAACTTGTCGGCCACGGGGTCCAGACAGGCGCCGAAGGAGGAAGTCTGGTTG
>JBBKVU010000035.1:0-6401 GCA_037968595.1 Comamonas sp. | reverse complement strand
TTCGATCCCGCCAAGCTGCGCTACCACCGCATCATCATCATGACCGACGCCGACGTTGACGGCGCCCACATCCGCACCCTGCTGCTGACCTTCTTCTACCGCCAGATGCCCGAGCTGGTCGAAGCCGGCCACATCTACATTGCCCAGCCGCCGCTGTACAAGGTCAAGAGCGGCAAGGAAGAGCTGTATCTGAAGGACGGCCCGGCGCTCAACAGCTATCTGCTGCGCATCGCGCTGAACAACGCCAGCGTCACCACCGGCGGCGAGGCACCGCGCACGCTCGAAGGCGAGGAACTCGCCAAGCTGGCCTACATGCACCTGGCCGCCGAAACGGTGATCGAGCGCCTGTCGAACTTCATGGACGCAGAAGCCCTGCGCGCCATCGCCGACGGCGTGCAGATCAAGCTCGACACCCTGGAAGAAGCCCAGGCCTGCGCCCCCATCCTGGAAGCCAAGCTGCGCGAACTCACCATGACCGGCGTGCCCGCCGAAGTGAGCGGCGAGATCGACCCGCAGACCGACAACCCGGTGCTGCGCATCAGCCGCCACCACCACGGCAACATCAAGAGCTCCATTTTGACCCAGGACTTCGTGCGCAGCAGCGACTACGCCGCCCTGTCGGACGAAGCCCAGCACTTCAACGGCCTGCTCTCCGAAGGCGCCAAGGCGCTGCGCGGCGAAGGCGAAAAAGCCAAGTCGGAAAAAGTGGGCGACTTCCGTCAGGCCATGCAATGGCTGCTGTCGGAAGCCGAACGCACAACCAGCCGCCAGCGCTACAAGGGCCTGGGCGAAATGAACCCGGCCCAGCTGTGGGAAACCACCATGGACCCGAACGTGCGCAGCTTGCTGCAGGTGCAGGTCAACGACGCCATCGAAGCCGACCGCGTGTTCACCATGCTGATGGGCGACGAGGTCGAGCCGCGTCGTCACTTCATTGAGAACAATGCGTTGCGGGCGGGGAATATTGACGTTTGATGCAGCAGCAGTAGGCTGCGGCAACAGGCAGGATTCGGTGGGGCAAAAGGCAGGGGATAAACCCCATCGCTTCCGCCAGCCCACCGCTGCGTTGCCCGGGGCACTCCCTCAATGAAAACAGCCGCTTCTGCGGCTGTTTTCCCGTGGGCGCGAGGGAACGTACGCTAGCCGGCCTTCGCCTCCCGCACCAACATCTCCCCAGTGATATCACTGACCCTGCTCACACTGGTCAACGTCATCGCCACCCGCATTTCCTTTTCCAGCAGTTCCAGCAGATGCTTGACACCCGCCTCTCCGGCAGCTGCCAAGGCGTAGATGTAGGCGCGGCCAATCATTGCCGCGTCGGCTCCCAGGGCGATGGTGCGAACCACGTCGAGACCGTTGCGTATGCCGGAGTCGGCCAGGATCTTGATCTGGCCCTTGACTGCGTCGGCAATGGCCGGCAGGGCGCGGGCCGAGGACAGCACGCCGTCTAGCTGGCGGCCGCCGTGGTTGGAGACAACGATGCCGTCGGCGCCGAAGCGCACGGCGTCCTTGGCGTCCTCGGGGTCGAGGATGCCCTTGATGACCATCGGACCCTTCCAGAACGCGCGTATCCACTCCAGGTCTTTCCAGGAAATGGAGGCGTCGAAATTGGCGCCGAGCCAGCCCATGTAGTCCTGCAATCCGGTGGGGCTGCCGCGGTACGCGGAAATGTTGCCCAGATCGTGCGGTCTGCCCTGCAGGCCCACGTCCAGGGCCCAGCGGGGGTGCAGCACCGACTGCCAGTAGCGGCGCAGCGCGGCGTTCGGGCCGCTCATGCCGGAATGGGCGTCGCGGTAGCGCGCGCCGGGCACGGGCATGTCGACGGTGAAGACCAGGGTGGTGCAGCCCGCGGCCTGGGCGCGCTCGAGCGCGTTGCGCATGAAGCCGCGGTCCTTGAGCACGTAGAGCTGGAACCACATCGGGCGCTTGATCTCGGGCGCTACCTCTTCGATGGGGCAGACCGAGACCGTCGACATGGTGAACGGAATGCCATGCGCATCGGCGGCGCGCGCGGCCTGGACTTCGCCGCGGCGGCGGTACATGCCGGTGAGCCCCACGGGCGACAGCGCGACGGGAATCGACAGCTTCTCGCCGAACAGCTCGATGCTGGTGTCGAGCCGGCTCATGTCCTTGAGCACGCGCTGGCGCAGAGCCACGGCGGCCAGGTCGTCGACATTGCGGCGCAGGGTCTGCTCGCCGTAGGCGCCGCCGTCGATGTAGTGGAAAAGAAAAGGCGGCAGGCGCTTTTGCGCGGCCGCGCGGTAGTCGGCGGTCGAAGAGATGATCATGGTCACAGATCTTTCATGTCAATGGTTCATGGCGCTTTGCGCCGCCCATGACACCGGTAGCCGCGGCGCGGGCGTCATGGCAGGTCGGAAGGCGGCAGACGCATGGAGCGCTCGCGCCGCGCCTGGTCTTCGTCAAGCTGGTGGAGGGTCACGCGCACATGCTCCAGGTGTTCGCCTATGCACTCGCGCGCGCGCTGCGGGTCGCCGTCGAGAATCGCCTGCATCAGGCCCTGGTGCTGCAGCGTCAGCTGCTGCACGGTATGTGGGGCGCTGAGCCGAAACATGGCGTGGCGGTTGTGCGCCACCGTCGACAGCACGACGTTGAACAGGCTGTGCATCACCTGCACCAGGACCAGATTGTGCGAAGCCTCGGCAATGGCCAGATGGAATTGCGCGTCGGCGCGCGCCGCCAGCTCGGTGTGGCCGTCCTGCTGGTGCTGGACCATCACGTCGAAGCAGCGCTGGATATGCACCTTGTCCTCGGCCGTGGCGCGCTGGGCGGCCAGCCAGGCGGCGCTGGACTCCAGCGCGTGGCGCGTCTCCAGCACGTCATAGCGGTAGTGCTGGTCGGAATCGATCAGGCGGGCCAGCGGCCCCATGGCTTCCTGCAGCCACTCGGCGGGCGCGCTGGATTGCACATAGGTGCCGTCGCCGCGCCGCGTGGAGAGCACGCCCTGGCTGGTCAGCTTCTGTATGGCCTCGCGCACCGACGTGCGCGACACGCCCAGTTCAGCGGCCAGCAGCCTTTCCGCGGGCAGCCTCTGGCCGGGCTGCACTCCGCGGGCCTGCACCAGGGCAAGCAGTTTCTCGACGACATGATCTGCAAGGCGCATGTGGGACGTTTCGGTTTTTCAATGACCTGGAATCATCCACGTAAACACATAGGCTTGCAGCGTGGTGATCACTCCTATCATGGTCGCGAAAATCAGGCTGTGCTTGACCGTGAAGCGGAACAGGTCGGACTCGCGCCCGGCCAGCCCCACTGCAGCGCAGGCAATGGCAATCGACTGCGGCGAGATCATCTTGCCCGTCACACCGCCCGTGGTGTTGGCCGTCACGGTCAGCACCGGGGGCAGGCCCAGCTGCTGCGCCGTCGTCGCCTGCAGCGCACCGAACAGCGCGTTGGCCGAGGTGTCCGAGCCCGTCAGGAACACGCCTATCCAGCCCAGGAAAGGCGAGAAGAAGGTGAATGCCTGGCCGGTGTGCGCCAGCGCCAGCGCCAGCGTTGCCGACAGGCCCGAGTAGTTGGCGATGAAGGCAAAGGCCAGCACCATGCCGATCGAATAGATCGGCACCGCCAGTTCCTTGAGGGTTTCACCTAGCGTGGCCACGGCCTTGGCCGGCGACAGGCGCGAGAAGGCGATGTTGATCAGCGCCGCGATCAGGATGGCCGTGCCCGTGGCCAGCAGCCAGTTGAACGTGTAGATCGCGCCATAGGGTGCGGCGGAGGCCACGACCGGCGGCGTCTTCTCGACCAGGTTGTGCAGGAAAGGCACGGGGATGTTGATGACCGACGAAGCCAGCGCGCCGCCGGTGGCGAAAAGCGCCTTGAAGGGCTTGATGCTCCAGAGCGTCACCATGAGCGTGAGAATGAGGAACGGCGACCAGGCCTTGATGATGGCGCCGGTGGTCAAGCCAGGGCCGGACACCACGGGCGCGGGTGCGACAGCGCTGCCCTCTTCGGGGCCGAAACGGAAGATGCGCTTGGGCTGCCAGACCTTGAGAAAGGCCGTCAGTGCCACCAGCGAAACGATGGCCGAGGTGATGTCGGGCAGCTCGGGGCCGATGTAGTTTGCAGTGAGGAACTGCACCACCGCGAACGTGCCGCCACCGACCAGCACCGCTGGCCAGGTTTCCTTGACGCCGCGCCAGCCATCCATGATGGCCATCAGCCAGAACAGCACGATCACGGTCATGAACGGCAGCTGGCGGCCCGCCATCTGGCTGATCGCAAAGGTGTCCACGCCCGATACCTGGCCGGCAACGATGATGGGAATGCCCATGGCACCGAAGGCCACGGGCGCGGTGTTGGCGATCAGGCACAGCCCGGCCGCGTACAGCGGCTTGAAGCCCATGCCCACCAGCAGTGCGGCCGTGATCGCCACGGGCGCGCCAAAGCCGGCAGCGCCCTCGAGAAAGGCGCCAAAGCAAAAGCCCACCAGGATCAGCTGCAGCCGCTGGTCTGGCGTGACCGCCAGGATGGAGGAGCGGATGACGTCGAACTGCCCGGTCTTGACCGAGATCTTGTAGAGAAAAACCGCCGCCACGATGATCCAGGCAATGGGCCACAGACCATAGAAGAAGCCATACACGGCCGAGGCCAGCGCGGCGCTCACGGGCATCTTGTAGAACAGCAGCGCCACGCCCATGGCCAGCACCACGGTGCCGGTGCCGGCCTGGTAGCCCTTGAGCCTGAACTTCGTCAGCGCGAGAAAGAAAAAGATGATGGGAATCAGCGCCACCAGCGCCGAAATCCAGATGTTCCCGGCAGGGTCGTAATTCTGTTGCCAGATGGTTTGCATGACGGTGTCTCTAGGTTCATTGAAGGGGCGCAGCCGGCCCTTGCGTTGGCTTCTGGCGCCGATTCCGGGTCTCAAGCCGTGAAGGCGCTTGTTTACTTTTCGCAGCGGCGGGAGTTTCAATTGGTATTAATTGGTCCTACCAATTTCACAGAAAAACCAGCCGCTGCAGCAAGATGTGCGATCTTTTAGTTTTTCACCGTATTTATTCACAGGGAAAACACTTAGTCACGCTGAAAAGACACAGTTTTGTCGAATTGGTACGACCAATTAATGAAAATCGACGTCGGTATCAATGGACTTGTTCCGGCAACTAGCGCAGGGCGCGCGAGATGTCACCGCGCGAAGCCGGCCGTCTACACTTTGCGCTCCCCCCCTGAGCCGCGCTCTTGCGCGGCTGCGCCTGCAACCCCACTGATCCCGACTTCTGATGAAAATGGAAAACATCCCCTTTGGCACCACCGACTGGTCCACTGTTGCGCGCACCGAGCACTCGGCCGAAGCCGGCCAGGCCTTCTGGCAGACGCAGAATTTCGGCGGCATACGGGTGCGCATGGTCGAGTACACCGCGGGCTATGTGTCGGACCACTGGTGCAGCAAGGGCCATGTGCTGTTGTGCCTGGAAGGCGAGATGGAGACGGAGCTCGAAGACGGCCGCCGCTTCACGCTCAAGGCCGGCATGAGCTACCAGGTGGCTGACAACGCCGAGCCCCATCGTTCGCGCTCCGTGGGCGGGGCCAAGCTGTTTATCGTCGATTGAACCGCCTGCGGCACAGGCTGCCTCCATGCAGCTGCAGCGGCGTTTTTGGGCGCCGTGCTGTGGCGGCTCAGTCGGGCTGCTGCAGCCGCCCGGTGAACGGCCGCGCCTTGCCCTGCCCATCCTGATGGGGCAGCTGCCAATCGGGCCAGCGCGCGCGCTCGGTGCCTATGCGCCCGTCACGCAACAGATCGCGCGTCAGGCGGTTTTCCTCGGCGGCAAAGGTATCGGGCCAGACCACCGTACCCTGGTCCTGCCATTGGCCTTGGGCATCGCGCGCGCTGAGCCGGCAGCGGCGGTTGCCGCGGTCTTCCAGGCTGCACAGCAGGTGGTCGGTCTGCTGGTCCCGGTCCCAGTCGCCCGACAGCAGCACGCAGTCGGCGCTGGGCAACAGGCATTGCCGCGCCCATGACTCGACCTGCGCCTGCTGCCGCCACCAGTCCCACCAATCGGGCGGCGGGCGCGTCATTCCCGCCGGGGTCTTGATGCGCTGCTGAGCGGCAGCCAGGTCTATGCTGTCGCCCTGCTCGGGCTCAGCCGACGCAATCAGCCGCGTGCTGGAGGCGCGTGCCTGCTCCAGCCGCTGGCGCGGCTCGCCGGCCTGAAAGCCCGGGTCCAGTGCCAGCGCTTCCAGGGCGGCGACGCCGTAGGGACCATGGCGCCATTTCAGATCGCTCAGCCGCTCCAGGCTGGCCTGGAACGGATCGGCGCGCAGGCGTTCGCGCTGGCTGGCGGCGCTGATGCGCTGGCCGTCAAGCAGCGGCGTCTGCAGCGCCAGCAGCAGGGCCAGCACCAGCAGCGACAGCGCCTGATTGACGGGCGCCAGCCACTGCAGCC
>JBBKVU010000034.1:0-15154 GCA_037968595.1 Comamonas sp. | reverse complement strand
CCCCCGAAGTCGCCCACTCCCCCGCGCTGTCGCTGCTTGCCCGGCCGGGAGACGGCGGTATCCAGGGACGCAAGATTGCGATCCTGGTTGCTGATGGCGTGGTCGGCAAGAGCGCGCTGGCCTTGCACGCCGCGCTGTTCGCCCAAGGCGCGGTGCCGCGCTTCGTGGCGCCACGCATAGGCGCTGTCGCCACCGCTGATCAGGTCGAGATCAATGCCGATGCATCGCTGGAAAACGAACCCGGTTTCCTGTTCGATGCCCTGGCCCTGCCCGACGGCGAAGACGGGGTGCAGAAGCTGGCTGCCGATGGCCACACCATGGAGTTCATCAAGGACCACTACCGGCATTGCAAAGCCATTCTTGTGATGCCTGCTTCGTCGGCGCTGATGGTCCAGGCGCAGGTGCCGGCAACGCTGCCCTCGGGCGAACCCGATCCGGGGTTGTTCCTGGGAGACAGCGCCCAGCATTTCAAGGCCTTCATCCAGGCCATTGCGCGCCACCGCCATCCCGAGCGCGAGACCGATCCACCGGCGGTCTGAGGGAGCAGAGCACTAGGACCGCGCTTGCATCTATGGACTCCCAGGTTCGGGAGTCCATAGGCTATGCCGCGGCGTCCAACACCGGTCACAGGGTCTGTGTGTCGCCAGGGTATATCCTTTGGGTCAGTGTGCGCCTACCTACCGGGAGCCGCTACCCCCCATTGGATGCTGCTACCGTGGCCTACATCGACTGTGAGCCCTAAGGATTTCCATGTTCCCCATTCATCAGGCTCCTGCCGAATTTGCGCTACCCGATGCCGCCTCCGCGAACGCATGCGGCTCCTGCGGCACGGCCGAAAGGCTCGGTATCCAGTTCGACTACGCCTACCAGCCCATTGTCGACGTGGTGGCTCGTACGAGCTTTGCGCACGAAGCCTTGGTGCGCGGCCCGGCAGGCGAAGGCGCGCTGTCGGTACTGTCGCAGGTGACCGAGCAGAATCGCTACCGCTTCGACCAGGCTTGCCGCGTGAAGGCCATCAAGACCGCCGCGCAGCTCGGGATGCAAGAGAGGCTGTCGATCAACTTCCTGCCGAAAGCGGTCTACCGGCCGGAGGTCTGCATCAGGACGACGCTGGAAGCTGCACGCGTGCATGGCTTTCCCATCGATCACATCATTTTCGAGGTGACCGAAGGTGAGCGTGTCGATGATGGGCCCTGGCTTGCGACGATACTGCGAGAATACAAACGCCAAGGCTTCCTGACCGCCATCGACGATTTCGGCGCCGGCTATGCCGGCCTCACGCTGCTTGCAGACTTCACGCCGGACCTCATCAAGCTCGACATGGCGCTGGTGCGCGGAGTCGACATCAGCAAGTCCCGCCAGGCCATCGCCCGCGGCATGGTGCGCATTTGCCAGGAAATGGGTGTGCAGGTCATCGCGGAAGGTGTGGAGACCGCCTCGGAACGCGACTTCTTCCTGCACGAGGGTGTGACGCTGATGCAGGGATACCTGTTTGCCAAACCCGTGTTCCGGGCGATCACCTCCGCGGACAGCATGTCCTGGCCGTCTGCGCCGCAGCGTTGAAGACCGGCGCCGCACAGCGCGCAAGCCGGGTGGCACTGCAAGCACCATCTTGGTGGGCCGGAACCAGCCGGTTTACATTCAGCGTGCCCAAGCTCAGGCAAACTACCCCTACAACGCGCCGGGCTGCAGCGATGGCAGCTTGGCTCCATCCACACGGCCGCCACGCGAGCCGGTGTCGTTCATTCCCGCGGTGAAGTGGGCCATCAGGCACGTTTCAATGTAGGTTCCCAAATGAAATCCATCAATTCAAGCGACGCATCGGACTGGCGGGCCATGTCCGGCCCAGTGGGGCGCCCCTTCCTCGCGGCAGGGGTGCTGCTGACGCTTCTGACCGTGGTGTTGATCGCGACGAATTTGTGGCTGGCATCGCGGACCTATGACGCTGCCTGGTCACAGGCCACCAAGACTTCCTCCAACCTGGGCCATTCGGTGGCCAACCAGCTGGACAGCGTCTTCAGCGAAGTGGATCGGCTGCTCAACACGCTGGGCTACATGCTGGAGCGCAATGAGATGACACCTGCGGCGCTGGAGTCGCTGCAACCCATCATGGTGACGCACCTGAGTCGAACAGACTACCTCCATGGGCTGTTTGTCTATGGCGATGATGGGCGATGGCTGGTGCACACGCAACCATCGCAAGCGCGCCAGGCCAACAACTCCGACCGCGCGTATTTCATTGCCCATCGCGAGAGTCGAAGCACCCGGGTGCTGATCAGCAAGCCGGTCCAAAGCCGCTCCACAGGAGAGTGGATCATCCCGGTCTCCAGGCGGCTCGATGATGCAGATGGACGCTTTGCCGGCGTGCTGCTGGCCACGGTGCGCGTCGACTACATCCTGAAGCTCATCAATGCTTTCGACATTGGCGAAAGGGGTGCCATATCGCTGAGCCTTGCAGAAGGATCTATCGTGCTGCGGCGGCCGTTTGCGGTGGAAGACCTGGGTCGATCTTTTCCGGAGAATCCCCTGATGGCCTCGGCCAACAGTGCGCGCAGCGGAATAATACGGCTCATTTCACCGATTGATGGCGTCAAGCGTCTGGTGGTGTTTGAGCACCTGCCGAACAACCCGCTTTTCGTGACGGTCGCGCTGTCGGAAGAGGAGATACTGTCCGAGTGGCGCAGCGCGGCAAAGGTTCAGTTTGCCTGTGTGCTGCTGGTCATATCGATCATCGGCCTGTCGGCGTGGTACGTCCTCAGAAGCATGAGACTTCGCCAGGCCTCGGATCGCTCCCTGCGCATTGCCCATGAGCAGATCGTGCAATCAAACGCGCAGCTGGCGGATCTGGCGGAACACGACGGTCTCACCGGGATATTGAACCGCCGGGCGTTTGATCTCCGCTTCGAAGAAATCCTGGGGCAAAGCCGTCGATACGGCCGCCCCGTTTCGGTGCTGCTTTTCGATGTCGACCATTTCAAGGCCTACAACGACCACTATGGCCATCCTGCGGGGGACGAATGCCTGCGCCGTGTCGCGGCGGCGCTCTCCGCGGCCATGCGTCGCCCGGGCGATGTGCTGGCGCGCTACGGCGGAGAGGAGTTTGTCGCCATATTGCCAGACACCGGCGCCGAGGGCGCGCGCGAAGTCGCCAATGCGGCCAGGCAAGAAGTGGAGCGCCTGGTTCTGTTTCATTCCATGGGCGTCGATGGCATCGTCACCGTTTCAGTGGGAGTGGCGTCGGCCGATGCGGGGGCGGCTGATCTGACGCCAGGCGCCTTGATCGAGCAGGCCGACAAGGCGCTTTATCGCGCCAAGCACGAAGGACGCAACCGGGTCGGAACCTAGCCACCAGCGGTCTTTGGCAAGTTCCCGCGCCCGCGCTCAGGCAAACAGCGCTTGCTTCAGGGGCTCGTATTTGGCATCGCCCACGGCCTCGCGGATCTTGGGCCCCAGGGCAATGAGGCCGTCCAGGCCGCTTGCGCTCTCCACCGACAGGTTCAGCCTGAAACCGCGCAGCCCCAGGCTGCCCGTGATCTGCGTGGCAACCAAGTAGGCTTGCTGGTAGCGCTCCTGATCGGAGCGTGCGCTGGTTGCCGGCGGTTCTTTCGCGGCTGTGCTGTCGGGAGCGGGCTCCAGCAGACCCTGGTCAAGCATGGCTTGCACATCCTGCTGCGTGATGCCCATGGGCGCGGTCGCGGCAAGCACCTCGGCCAGGCTGCGCTTGCCATCGAAAAGGATGAAAGCGGAGCGCTGACGCATGGTGAGCTTGCCCTGACGCTCCTTGAGCGCCTGTTGTCCGGACAGCGTTTTGATCAGTGGCATGCATCTCTTTCTGGCATCGGCAGGCAAGGATGCGCCGCGCAATAGGTACAGAGTCTGGCAGGCCGGCAGCGTGTTGAAAATGGGGTTTATCCATAGCCCGGTGCCTGCTTTGCCGGCCATGCCGCCCCGCCACCGAATTCTGGCGTGCTCATGATCCGTGTAATAGACGGACAGCGAGCACTCACATTTATTTTCAAGGTTGGCTTTCATTTCTGCATCTGGCCAGGCCTCGGATGGGGTCGGCATCGTGGCTGGCGACAAGCCGCGGCCCTTGTGGAAGAAAAATGGTAGTTGCCCTTGAATCGGTGAAAATACACTCCAGATACCATCCATGTGGATGGTGAATAAAAGGACAAGCCCATGAACAACCCCATGCCTATGCCAGCGACACGCGCCAAGGGAGCGGACTCCGAGAAGGTCACGATCAATCTGGGCTTTGTGGACCTGGGCCATATTGATTTGCTGGTGGCCGAAGGCGTGTATGCCAATCGCACCGACTTCATCCGCACGGCGATTCGCAACCAGCTGGCTGCACAGGCCGATACGGTGCGCCAGATGGTGGCCCGCAAAATGCTTGTGCTGGGAATGCAGCGCTTTGGCCGCTCGGAACTCCAGGCCGCCCAGGCGGCGGGCGAGCAACTGGATGTTCGCGTGTTGGGGCTGGCGTCAATCGATGACGATGTGTCGCCGGAGCTGGCGCAGGCAACGATTGCCTCGATCACCGTGCTGGGCGCGTTTCAGGCCAGCGCCGCGGTCAAGGCAGCGCTGGCCGGGCGCATCCACTGAAAACGTTTTGAGTGCAAGAGGGCGGTGCTGTCCTGCCCACAGCACTGCCGACAAGAGACGGCATGCGTCTTTTCCCGGCACGCATGCCCCGCGGCGAGTCCACCGCGGCAAAAGATTACCGGGCCAATCCCGTGCGCTGGCTTTCAGAGCGCATGGGCCTGTGCAAATGCTTTACATATCCGGGCGCCACGCCCGACCAAGGATTCCCCATGGACTGGACCACCGACCTCAAGCAACTGTTCGCGACCACGGCTCCGCTGATCAAGCGCGGCGCGCTGATGGAAGCCACGCAAGCCATTCAAAGCGCCTTGGGCGCCAAGACCACGCTGCGGCAAGCGCCTTCAAGCGATGCGGCAGGACCGGGTGTTTCCAGCACCGCCCCCAAGCGTGACTGGCAAGCCATGCCCGGACATGACACCGATGTGCAGGATGTGGACTTCGTCGAGCGCGCCGTGCCGCGGGACCAGACCGATGCGCCCGCGGCGCCGCAGGATCCGGCTCCGGCAACGGGCAGCTTCGAGCGCATCGCGTTCGCGCCGCAGGCCGGCGCGGCGCAGGACCACTACTGGCTCTATGTGCCGCCAGGCGCCGCCAATCCCGGCGCTGCGCCCATGCCGCTGGTGCTGATGCTGCATGGCTGCACGCAGAACCCGCAGGACTTCGCGCTGGGCACCGGCATGAATGACGCGGCCCAGGCCATCAATGCCCTGGTGCTTTACCCCGCGCAATCACAGGATGCCAATCCCAAGGCCTGCTGGAACTGGTTTCGCCCACAGGACCAGTCGCGCGGGGCCGGTGAGCCCGCGACCCTGGTGGCCATGGTGCGCGACGTGATGCGTAAGCACCCGGTCGACGAACGGCGCATCTATGCCGCAGGCCTGTCCGCCGGAGGCGCGATGGCGGCGCTGCTGGCGCGTGAGTATCCGGACCTGTTTGCCGCCGTGGGCGTGCATTCGGGCCTGCAGGCCGGCGCAGCGCACAACGTGATGGGTGCGTTGTCGGCCATGAAGAACGGCGCCAAGCTGGCACCTCCGGCGCGCGGGGCGCAGGCGCAAGCCGCGCAGGCGTTGCCGGCGCTGATTGTCTTTCATGGCGACGCGGACCGCACCGTGCATGCGCGCAATGCCCAGCAACTGGCCGATGCCGCGCTGGCCGCGCGCGGTCTGCCTGCTGGCGACGGCGCGCAGCAGGTACAAAGCGGGCAATCGGCGGCGGGCCAGCGCTATACGCGCACGCTTTACGCCAGCAACGCGGGTGCGGCCCCAGCGGTGGAACAATGGATCTTGCATGGCGCCGGCCACGCCTGGGCGGGCGGCGATGCACGCGGCAGCCATACCGACCCGCGCGGCGTGAATGCCACGCAGGAAATGCTGCGCTTCTTCATGCAGCATCCCAAGGCCCGTTGAGGGCCTGGGACTGCGGTGCTCGCTGCACTCGGTGCACCGCAGTCACGCATGTAGCGAGGGCCCGGCCATGGTGACATGGCCGGGCCCCCTTGCTGCGTCATGCCGACCCTGTCGGTCCCAGCGCTTGCGCGGTCACTGCGCGGCTACTGTGCGGCTATGGCGTGGAGCAGCTGAAGCTGGCTGCGAGGTTGACGTCACCACTACCCTTGTAGCGCGGGTAGGACGGGTAGTCGCACAGCGGACGGGTGCGGCCCGGCACGCCCACCGTATCGGTCACGAACTGGCTTGGCGGCTGCGCGCTTTTCTCGACCCAGTTCTCCAGCGTCGTCAACGAATCCCAGGAGGCATTGAAGACGGTGCTGACCGCATGCCCGTAACCCGGGATCTCGTAGTAGCGCAGGAAGCTGTCGGCGCGCGCCTTGCCCATGGCTGCGTGTACGCGCTCGACGTACTGCGCGGTGGCGCGGGTGCTGACCAGCGCATCCCCCGAGCCATGCGCGATCAGCATCTTGCCGCCCTTGGCCTGAAACGCCGTCAGGTCGGTCTTGTTGACGTCCTGCAGGCCGCTCAGCGTGCTGATGCGCGCCTGGAAGCTTCCGGGGTTTTGCGGGTCCAGCGTCAGCGAGTTGAAGTTGGGGTCACGTGTCACGAAAAAGCGCACCCACTGATCCCAGAAAATGCTGCCGTAGGGCGCGCCATTTGGCATGGGGCTGGCGGGTTGCGTGCTGCTCAAAGAGAGAAACGAGACATTGGTCTGCAGGGGGCTGGCGTTGGGGATGCCGAAGTCGGTTCCCCAGGTGTTGAAGCCCGGGTATTGGGTCTCGCCGCTGGCCAGCGGGTAGCCGAAGGTGATCGGGGTGTTGATGACGTTGAAGGCCGCGATCTGCGCATCCGACAGGCAGGTGTTGCCGGTGTCCAGGCCCGTGGGGCAGCGCAGTGGAATGCCGTTGAGAAGGGCGGTTGCCGGGTTGAAGGTTGCGTTGCAGGACTTGGCGTCGCTGATCAGCCCGTCGGCCACGCCGTCAAGCGCATCGCAGGCCTGCATGGAGGCGTCGTACAGCGCCTTGCGCTTGGCCGGGTTGGGATAGGCGCCGGGCTGGGCCAGGGCGCGGGTGATGCGGCCAAACTGCAGGTCGAGGCTGGCGGCCGCACCTGCGGGATACAGCGCAATCACGCCATCCCAGTCCTGCGGCCAGCGCTGCGCCACGGCCAGCGCTTCGCGCCCGCCCGTGGAGCCGCCGGCAAAATAGGCTTTGCTCGGCGCGCTCACGGCATAGCGTGCCTTGATGATGGCGACGGCGACATCGCGGGTCTTCTTCAGCGCGTCGCCGGAGAAGTTCCTGACCGCTTCGTCGTTGACGCCGAAGGAGCCGTCCTGGCTGCCCAGCGCGCCGGCCTGGTGGCCGGAATCGCTGGAGAACGTCGCGTAGCCGCGGCCCAGCGGAGTCGCCTGGGCGGTAGGGCCGGCGGGGACGTTGGCCGTGACCAGAGGAATCGAGCCGTTGTAGCCGCCGCCGCCAAACATCATCACCTTGTTGTTCCAAACGGCGGGCAGCGCCACCTGCAGCATGATCTTGGGCGCGGTCGTATCGACCGGCGAGATCGACGCGCTCACCCGGCAGAACTCGGGAACTGCGCTCACGCCACTGCCGCTTGCGGCCACCGTGGTGGCCGCGGTGACCACCGCGCCGCTGGTCGGCAGTCCGATGTTGCCGGCGGCAATCGTCATTCCGTTCAGATCGGCACAAGCCACGGGCTGCGGTGGAATGTCGCCATCACTGCCGCCGCATCCAACCAGCGCCGCCGCCGCCGAGAAGGATAGCAACCAGTGGAAGTGGCCTAGAGAGCGCTGAGGTTGTCGCATGAAGTCTCCTTCTGTTGAAAATTCCGAAGCAAGTCCAAGCATCGGCCCGGATTTATTCAAGCACTGCGCCTCCAGCGGCCCGCGCGATGGGATGGCGGCCTATGACGGCCGGCTCGTCAGGGGGGCTGCGTTCTGGCCGGCCAGCGTCTGACACCAGGATCCTGGAATCCGTTTGCGTTGCTGTGATGGGAGAGCGGTTGGGGGGTGTGCGGTCGGCGTTGATGCGAGCGTCTGCAGGACAGTGTCTGGATTCGCCATTGCGCGGTCTATCCACGTTTGCACTTAAGCAGTTTGCCTAGCAGGTGCCAGGACGCGGCGCGGGTGGCGGTGCGGCAAATGCTGGTCTGCACGGCGCGCAGGCGGGAGAAGTCGGAGCCGCTCGAGCGGCTGGTGCAGGGACTGGCGCAGGCAGTGCGGGACTAGGGGCCGCTGGCGTGATCGGCGTCTCGCGGCAAGCCGCTAGTTGTGAACAGGTGTAAAAGGACTTCCATCGTTCATTTGTCGAGTTTTATGCTTGTGCCATCGAGGTACATCACGGGTGAATCGATGGAAAGGATGTCGTATGAGAAACGCATCGACAGCACATAAGGAAACAAGCGAACGTTTGGAACTGCTCAAGGCGGAGGGCGCCTACCTGCTCATGGCCATCAAGAATGAAAAATCTGCGGAACATGCAAGACTGCGCATGATTGACGAGAAAATAAAGTCTTTGTCAGGACAGCTCAGACCGCAGAGATATGCGTCATCCTCCAGGTGAACGCATCCCCCGACCCGCCTCCATAGGCGGGTTTTTATTGGTGGGTCGGCCCGGCATGTGACCGCGCATCGCGAGCAGGCCGCCGCGCAGGCGCAGGCTGGCAAATACCTGGGCACTGCGCCGTTGGTCCACGCAACAGCGCGACACATTTTCCTGCTCCCATCGCCTGCATGGGCGACCGGAGCCAGATGGAGAGAACTGCGTTCAGCGGTTCACACGTGCACCGGTGCGCACATCGAAGACCGAGCCGTCGACCAGGCTGATGCGGTAGATCTCGCGCGTCACGTTGCCCGCGAAGGCCAGTTCCACGATGGACACATCATTGAAGGTGGTGTCGATGCCGTTGGGCAGCGCGACGTTGAGCTGTTCGGCCAGCTGGTTCATCGACGACTGCAAGGCCGGCGTGAACAGGGCCATGCTGTAGACCAGGGTGTTGTGCGGGTTGTGGGCGCGCAGTTCCTTGCCGTCCTGCATGACATTGACCCCGCTCACGCCCATGGTCTTGACGAGTTCGCGACCGGGTTCGGCCATCTTGGCGTAGACCGGGCCCGTGACGCGCGGCAGCGGTCCATCGCGCAGCGGCGCCATGGCCGCCGTGGCACGGGTGTTGAACGCCATCATGTCCTCGAAGCCCTGACCGCTTTTGACTATGCCCAGATCGAGCCACCATGGGTGGCCCGCACCCTTGGCGGCCTCGGTGGTGTAGAAGTTCTTGAGCGTCAGGCGAATCGGCGCGGGCGGCTTGGGCAGCGCCTTGAGCATCTTCTGCGGCGTGCTCGGATCGGCGCTGTGAATGTGCACCACCGTGACGTGCGGGAGATTGGGGTTGTCGACTTCCGCCTGCAGGCCCATTTTCAGCAGCTGCTGTTTCACGGGCGCGTTGACCTTGGCGTCGAGCACGCTGGTGACATCCGGCGGCAGCAGGTAGACCACGCCGTAGGTGGTCTGGTGCGTCCGGAACTCGGCTTGGCCAAGAGTGCTGTTGTCGATGGCGGCGCCCGATGGGGCGGTTGTGCCGCAGGCCGACAGCAGGGAAGCCAGGAGAAAGCCGACAGGCAGGGATCGCAGGATGCGCATTGAAACTCCATTGGTGATGATCGAAAAGGGCAGGGGCACAGGCAGTGCCGGCCCTGGACATAGCTCCGAAACACATGCTAACGAGGGCATGTGACAAATGAACACGCGTGCCGACCCGGACCTGCGCCAACGATGGAACTGCGACTACACAAGCGGCCCGCAGCAGCGGCGAAAGTCCATTTTTTGACCACGACAAGGAAATCCCATGGCCGCAAATCCCGATCTCAGCGCAAAGAAAATTGCCGTTCTCGTCACCGATGACTTTGAGCAGGTCGAGCTGACCAGCCCCAAGCAGGCGCTGGAGGCCGCCGGCGCGCGGGTGAGCATCCTTGCCCCAGAAAGTGGATCGGTGCAAGGCTTTCACCACGCGGACAAGGCGGACCGCTTCAAGGTGGATGGCAAGATTGCCGACGCGCGTCCCGAAGACTTCGACGCGGTGTTACTGCCCGGCGGCGTGCAGAACGCCGATGCCCTGCGCGTGGACGAGAACGCGCGCGCTTTCGTGAAAAACATCTCGGCCCAGGGCAAGCCGATTGCCGTGATCTGCCATGGTCCCTGGCTGCTGATCGACGCCGGGCTGGTGCAGGGGCGCACCTTGACCAGCTGGCCCAGCCTCAAGGTCGATCTGACCAATGCAGGGGCCCAATGGGTCGATGCCCAGGTGCATGTCGATCAGCAGTGGATCAGCAGCCGCAAGCCCGACGACCTGCCCGCGTTCAACGCCCAGTTGCTCAAACTGCTGGGCGGAGCAGCCTGATACCGGCCATGGGCGCTGGCGGCGGCCGTCTGCATCAGTCGTTGCGAATGCCCAGTCGCTGCACCAGCGGCTTCCACAGCGCGGTGTCGCGTTCGGCGTACTTGCGGACATCCTCCACGCTGCCCAGCACGACGACCTGCTTGGCCGCGTCATAGCGCTTGAGCAGCACCGGGTCCTTGAGGCATTGCTGGGTCTTCTCATGCACCTTGTTGACGATGGCCGCCGGTGTTCCGCTTTTGGCAACGATGGCGCCCCAGCTGCCGTGCGAGAGTTCGGGGGCATGCAGCACTTCGTTGACCGTAGGCACATCGGTTAGTTCTGCCATCCGCTTTTCACCAAAGACCGCCAGCGGCTTGATCTTGCCGGCAACGACCTGCGGCAGCGCGGTGCTGGCCACAAACAGCATCAGGTCGATCTGATCGCCGGCGAGACTGGTGATGCCTGCCGGTTCGCCCTGGAAAGGCACATGCATGAACTGGGCCTGCAGGCGCTCGCTGAGGATGGCCTGCATCAGATGCGCAGGCGAGCCGTTGCCGGGCGAACCGAAATTCAAGCCGCCGGAGGTTTGCTGGGACAGCTTGGCGATGTCGGCAAACGCGCCGATTTTCGACTTGGGGCCGGTGGCGAGGATGTAGGGGGCCGTCACCAGCAGCGAGACCGGGGCGAAATCCTTTTCTGGGAAATAGGGTTGCTTGGCATAGATGTAGGGTGTGATCGCGTAATGCGACATGCCGGCAAAGAACAGGGTGTAGCCGTCGACCGCGCCCTGCTTGAGCGCCTGGATGGCCGGAATGCCAAATGCCCCACCGCGGTTTTCCACCACCACAGGCTGGCCTAGCTTGGGTCCTATGCAGTCGGCCCACATGCGCGCGATGCTGTCCGAGCCGCCGCCGGCGGTGGCTGGAACGATGAGCCGTACGGGCTTTTGCGGCCAGTCAGTGGCCTGGGCCGATGACAGCGCAGCCACGCAGCCGAACGCTGCGATACCGCCCTGGAGCATGCCCCAACCCCATGCCTGCTGACCCTTGACCTGCATAGACGCATTCATAGTGAATCCTTGAACCAATGAGAGTGATGAAGATGTCGACGAAAGGGCGCAAGCGCTGACCGCCGCCGCCCAAGCCCCCCGGATGGCGGTTCCCTGGCAGCGGCAACTTTCAAGCAAAATTTCCACATATGCAATTTTTGCGGCGAGCGAGGGCATTCAAGGGAGCCGCTATCTAGCTGGCAGAACACCTGGCCGACCTCGCAGGCAGCGCAAACGGCAGCCGCAGCGCAAGCCACTGGTCCGGATGATAGCGGATTTTTGCATATGTGCAAAAAGCGTCTACACTGCGACGCGTTGCCGGCCCGCTTGGCCGGATATTGCCCAGGCTCCGGAGCGCGTACCCGGGCCGCAGCCGGCTTTTCCATCCTCCAGTCCCATGAACTCTGTTGAATATTTCTCCGGCCCGGCCGCTTTCCCTCTGTCCAGGGCGATTCGCGCGGGTGACTTTGTCTACTTGTCGGGCCAGATCCCGTTGCGCGATGGTCAGCCGCTGCTGGGTTCCATCGAGGAGCAGACCCATGCCGTGCTCACGGCCATCAGCGAGAGCCTGAAGGCGGCAGGCAGCTCGATGGAGCAGGTCATCAAGACCACGGTGTGGCTCAGCGACCTGAGCCATTTCGAACGCTTCAACCAGGTCTATCGCGGCTACTTCCAGGCCGGTGCCTATCCCGTGCGCAGCACGGTGCAGGCACAGCTGGCCTTTGGGGTGGGCCTGGAAATCGAAGCCCAGGCGTACTCACCGGCCGCATAAGACGCCGCAACAATCAACTTCTGGCGGAAAGCTCTTCGGTCAGCACCGCGATCACCTGTGCGGACTGCTCGCTGGTGGAGACATAGGCGTGGCCCACGCGGCTGTCGAAATACAGCGAATCCCCCTGGCTCAGCTGGATGAGCTCGCCGGTCTCGAAGTGCACGTCCATCTGGCCGCTGAGCACGAACACAAATTCCTCGCCATCGTGCCGGGCAAAGTGCTCCGGGCCCTCGATGGCATGCGCGTGGATGGTGGCGCGCACCGGGCTCATCTTCTTGCCCGAGGCTGTGGTTCCGAGAAACTCATAGGAGACGGTGCGTCCGGTGTAATTCACGCCTTCGCCGGCGCGCGTGACCACGGGTTGGGTAAAGGGCGAGGCCTGGACTCCCGAGCCGACAAACAATGCGCCGATATCGACCTTGAGCGCCCGTCCCAGGGCGGAGATATTGTCATAGCCCAGCGCGATCTGGCCGCGTTCCGCGCGCGAGATGGTGGTGATGGAAACGCCCGAGAGTTGCGCCAGCCTTTGCAGGGTCCAGCCATATTGCTTGCGCGCGTCCTTCAGACGCTTGCCGAAGTCCAGCCGGTCTACGGTGGGCGCGGTGGCTGGCGCTGGCGCGGGCAGATTGCTATGGGGCTTCAAGATGGGGCAGGGTAGTGATGACTGTCAGGCACAGACTGTACCGCAGCCTATCGTGCCCGCAGGCCTGCACGCCGGCGCAGCGCGGCTTGTGTGCTGAAGATTGCATTATTTGCATATATGCAAAAACAAGTGCTAAACTTTGTCCGGCACCCAGGCCTGGACCCCAGCGGCAGGTGCGCAACTCCTTCAGCTCTGGCAGGAAAGGCATCTGTGATGCGCGTCTTCAGCGGTACCCTTGCGACCGAAACCAATACTTTTGCTCCCATGCCCACGGGTCTGGCTTCGTTCAAGGACCGGGCCTACTATCCCAGCGGCCAACACCCCGACCACCTCACCATGTTTTCCGGTCCGCTGTGGGCCGCCCGCATTCGCGGCAAGGCGCTGGGCTGGGAGTTGCACGAAGGCCTGGTCGCGGCCTCGCAGCCCAACGGCATCATCACGCGCGCCGCCTATGAGAGCCTGCGCGACGAGCTGCTGGCCGATCTGCAGCGCGCCTTGCCCGTAGACATGGTGCTGCTGGGCCTGCATGGAGCCATGGTCGCCGAGGGCTATGACGACTGCGAGGGAGATCTGCTGGCGCGCGTGCGCGCCATGGTCGGGCCCGACGTCGTCGTCGGTGCCGAGCTCGACCCGCACAATCACCTGACCGAGCAGATGGTCGATTCGGCCGATCTGCTGATTGCCTTCAAGGAATATCCGCACACCGACATCCTGGAGCGCGGACTCGAGCTGGTCGACCTGTGCGCGGCCACGGTGCAGGGCCGCATCCGGCCGGTGGCCCAGGTCGTCGATTGCAAGATGATTGTGCTGATGCACACCACACGCGAGCCCGCACGCTCGTTCGTGGATCGGGTGTCGGCGCTCGAAGGACTGGACGGCGTGCTGTCGATTTCCATCACCCACGGTTTTCCCTGGGGCGATGTGCCCGGCATGGGTACCAAGATGCTGGTCTACACCGATGGCGATGCGCCCAAGGCCCAGGCCTGCGCACGCCGCCTGGCCGATGAGTTGATTGGCCTGCGCGAACAGCTGAACGTCACCTATCCCGATCTGTCCACCGCGCTGGACCAGGCGCTGGCGCTCGACGCCCCGGTGATTCTGGCCGACAGCGCCGACAATCCGGGAGGCGGCGCGGCGGGCGACTCGACGTTCGTGCTGGCAGAAATCTTCCGTCGCGGCCTCAAGGCGGTGGCCCTGGGGCCGCTGTGGGACCCGACCGCGGTGCGCATTGCCTTTGAAGCCGGCATAGGCGCGGCCATTCCCCTGCGCATTGGCGGCAAGGTCAGCCCGCAGTCGGGCCAGCCGCTTGATGTGCAATGCACGATCAAGGCATTGCAGCGAGATCTGGTGATGACCGCGCTGGCAAACTCCAAGATGGCCTTGGGCGACGCGGCCCTGATCGAGGTCGACGGCGTGGAGATCGTGCTCACCACCATTCGCGGCCAGGCGGTTGACACCGATCTGTTCACGCAGCTCGGCTGCGATCTGACCGGCAAGAAACTGATCGTGGTGAAGTCCTCGCAGCACTTCTATGCGTCCTACACGCAACTGACCCCGCACGTCATTTATGCCAGCGTGCCCGGCACGGTGACGCAGGATTACCGCTACCTGCAGTACCAGCGCATTCAACGCCCCAAGTGGCCTATGGACAGCGTGCCATGAGTCTTGCCCCGACGCAGCGGTTTCGGCCATTTTTGTCAGCCTGTCCATGAAGAAAAAAGAAGTCCTTGTTTTGGGCGCCGGCATTGTCGGCGTCAGCACTGCGCTGGCGCTGCAGTCGCGCGGCCACCATGTGGTTTTGCTCGACCGCCAGGCCCCGGGCCTGGGTGCGTCCTATGGCAATGCCGGCATCATCCAGCGCGAGGCCGTGCAGCCCTATGGCTTTCCACGCGACCTGCCTACGTTGGCGCGGGCGGCGCTGGGGCTCGACAACGCCATCCGCTATCACGCCGGTGCGCTACCCAAGCTGCTGGGCCCGTTGCTGCAGTACTGGCGCAACTCGGCGCCGCGCAACTACGCCGAGATCGCCGCCGCCTACAGCAGCTTGGTGGCGCACAGCATTGCCGAGCATGCACCGCTGATCGAGGCCGCCGGCGCCACGCACCTGATCCGCAAGCAGGGCTGGCACCAGGCCTATCGCTCGCCGCGCGCTTTCGAGCGGGCGGCGAGCGAGGCCGAGCGCGTGCGCGACGCCTACGGTTTGGCCGGCCAGGCGGGGCTTGAGCGCCGGCTCGATCACACCG
>JBBKVU010000033.1:0-6921 GCA_037968595.1 Comamonas sp. | reverse complement strand
GAATGGAACCTTCGTCGCTGTCGGAATTGGAGGCGCGGTAACTAGCACCGATGGGGTTAATTGGGTCCCGCGGCCCATGCCGGGCGTCCCGGCGTCCGGGGCAGGCTACCACGCGGTCATCTTCTACAACGGGCGATTTGTTGCGGTTGGGTCCATCGTGGCCGGAGCCCCGCTGTTCGCCGACAGCCCAGACGGCATAACGTGGACAGCGCGCTTCATGCCGGCTGGCGGCTATTCCGCAATCCTGGCTGCAGCCGGCCTGATCGTTGCCGCGGGCACGCTGATGCAGACCGCGCCCATGTTCCCGTACAACACCGCGACGCAGTTCTATGTGCCGGCGCCGCTGGGCGTGGCGGGTCTGAAGTCGTGGATTAAAGCAGGAGATTGAGCATGGACGCGCACATCATTGATTCGCGCGGGGTGTACCTGCGCACTGAGACTGTCGACCCGATGGGGCCGCAGCCTGCCGGGGCGGTCTACGAAGCACTTCCCGGTAAGAAGTCGGGCAAGACGCGCGTATGGGATGGCGCGGCATGGCAGCAGGTCGCCAATGCGGACGTGCCGCCGCTGCCCGAGCCACCTGACCCCGAGCCTGAACCTGTGCCGCAGTCCTGCTCCCGCCGCCAGGGACAACGGGCTTTGCTGGTACATGGGCATCTTGACGATGTGGAGGCGGCGATCGAGGCCATATCCGATCCATTCGAGCGCCGTGATGCTCAGATCGAGTACGAGGCATACACCTGGGAGCGCGGCAACCCGTTCGTGCAAACCATGTGGGCGCAGCTTGGCGGCACGCCCGAGCAATTGGACGACCTGTTCCGCATGGCGGTCGCGCTTTGACCGGCGCCGCTCCACCCGCACCCGCTACGGCGGGTTTTTTTACGCCCGAAGGAAACCCATGACAGCACTTCCCCGCGGACTCCGCAACTTTAATCCGGGCAATATCGATCGCACCGCCGAGCGCTGGCAGGGCATGTCCGCAGACCAGTCGAGCGACAAACGCTTCGTGGTTTTCACTGCGCCCGTGTGGGGCCTGCGCGCCCTGGCCAAGGTACTGCTGAGCTATCAGCGCAAGTACGGCCTGCGCACGCCGGCCGCAATCATTGGCCGCTGGGCGCCGCCGGTCGAGAACGACACGGGCGCCTATGCGCGCCAGGTGGCCAAGGCGCTGGGCGTTGGCGTCGATGATCAGATCGACCTGACGAAGGCGGCCACGCTCGAGCGCATCCTGCCGGCGATCGTGCAGCACGAGAACGGCCAGCAGCCGTACCCCGCAACGCTGATTGCTGAGGCTGTGCGCCTGGCGCTGGAATGAGTCACGCGATGGAACCAATCGACATCAACGCCATGCCGGGCGGCCCGCTGGGCGTGCTTGCGACGGCTGCTGCGGCCATCGGCGGCGGCTTCATCTTCCTGCGGCAGTACCTGAGCCGCGGCGCGGCGGATCGAGCGGATGACGCCGGACGAGTGTCTGCGATCAACGTCTACAAGGAGCTGCTGGAGGCGGAGCGCGCAGCCCGCGCCCTGGCCGACAAGCGCGCTGACGACTTCGCACGCGAGCGCAACGAGGCCATCACCATGATGGGCAAGTTGCAAGGCCAGCTCGAGGGCATGCAGCGGCAGCTCCAGCAGGCCACCGAAGAAATTGCGGGCCTTGAAACCCGGGTTCGCCAATTGACGGAGCAAGTCCATGCAAAAGCCTGACCTTCGACGCGCCCGCGATATGGTCGCCGGCTGCCTTCTGCTCGCAACCATCCTGGGAAGCGGCGCCTTTCTCGGCTACTGGCAGGGAACCGAGAGCATGCGCAGCATGCTGGTGGACGCGCGGCAGGCTCATGTTGATGAAATCGCCCGCCTGCAAGAGTCCCACCGCACCGCGCTGCAGGCGGTTTCCGGGACGCTGCAGCGCGCGGCGGCTGAAACCGCCCAGGCCGCAGACACTGCAGCCGCGGCGGCAGAGACCGCCCAGGGTGCCGCGGCGATTGCTGGCAAGGCCGCGAAAGCTGCAGGCATCCCAGCGGCAGAGCGTGAGCGCGACCGCAAGGCCATCAACACGACCATCCAGCGGGCGAATCAGCGGCTGGCGGGGGAGGGCGGCCCATGATCCGGCTCGCATTGCTTTCCATCCTGCTGGCCAGCTGCGCGGCCTCGCCCGAGGCGCCGCGCCGCGAGTGCCCGCCGCTGCCTGAGCTGCGCACCAAGGCCTCCAGGCTGGAGACGCGCGCCCACACGCAAACCATTGTGCGCATGTACGTCGCATGCGCGGGAGGTGAACATGATCTTTGACAAGCTCAAGGCCTATGGTTGGCAGGCGCTGGCCGTGGTGCTGGGCGCGCTGCTGCTGTGGCAGACCGTGCAGCGGCATGGAGCCCAGATGGATGCGGCCAACACGCGCAACGCGACCGCCGAGACCCTGCGCACCATTGCCGACCTGACCGCCAAGGCGGCGCAGGCTGTGCGCGACCGAGAAACCCAGTGGGCCAAAGCCCAGGAGAAAAGCGCTCATGAAACCAAAACTAAACTCACTGCTGCGCGTGCCGATGCTGTCGATGCTCGCCTTGCTGGCGACCGCCTGCAGCAGCGTGTCGCCGCCCTTGTCGCCTCAGCCCGTGCCGCAGCCGCGAATCCCGACGTTGAGCCCGCTGTCGCGCCAGCCGGCGATCCCATCGGAGTGCTTGCCGACGTGTTCAGCCGCGCTGACGCAAGAGCGGGAATCCTGGCTGAATACGCCGACGCCGCCCGCATTGCCGGGGCCGGGTGCGAGCGAGACTACAACGCGCTGACTGAGTCTCAGGCGGGCACTGGTGGCGCTAAGCCGTAACCTGTTGCTGCGCGTGACTGAGTTGAAGTCAGGGAATTTTCTCTGCCTTCGCTACTGTCTCAAGGCCCTTTTTGAAGATCTCTTTGACGAGATCTCGCGAGAGATCAAGCATAGGAAGGCCGGTGTCTTCTTTTTCTGGCGGGGTGCTCTTGAAGACGCCGCGCATAAGCGCAAGAAGTAGCACTGTCGGAGGGATGATGAAGGCGGCAACTAGTAACGATGCGTGCCAGTGCAAATCTTTGTTTCCTGGCAGCATTGATACAAGTACGCCGGCAATACAGATTGCAGCTATGTAAAGAACTGTGGCCAGGGCGATCGTAGACGAGAACAAGGACTGCCGCAGATTCAGGAACTGCTCAAGCTCCTGAATGCCTTTGTCGATTGACTTGGCATTTGCTGGATGGATGGCTCCCTCCAGCAGATCCTCATTTTGCATTGATCATGCCCAGGTTAACCAGTCTCCATTTCATGGCCACCTCAGAAACGCCGAAGAGAGTCGCCAAAGCAGAAATGCTGTTGTGCCCTTGCTGGATAGCAAAATTTATCATGCGAGATGGCATGAGTAGCGATGCCGCGAAGCGATTAGCTTCGCGCTCTAGGGGCATGAACGTACCGGTCGTGAAATTGGACGCTTCATCCCGGAGAAGTCTATTGCTCAAGTTGACGTGTCCAAGAGCATAGTGGCCGATCTCGTGTGCAACTGTAAAGCTTTGCCGAGGGCCAAATTCTGTGCTCTTGACAGTGATCGTGGCGCGGCCTTCGTCGTCGACCTCGATCATGCCGCTTTCGGCCATCGTAGGGTTTTCAACTACACGCATACCCATGCTACGGGCAATAGCCTTTGCATTGATGGGTAGCTGCCCATCCCAATGGGCGTCGAGAATTTCTTGTGCTGTGCGCATGTCGTAACTCCTTGCCAGTGAGGATTGAGGGCGAGAAGCGAAAGGGTGTAGTTAACTAGTGTAAATGTTTTTGGTAGCCTAGTGAAGCTATCGCGGCTTGATCCTGTGCCGGCACGTGTGCTCGACCGAGCCCTTGGCCGCCGCCCGGCGTTCGCCTTGCTTGGCGTTGGGTAAGCTCAAAACAAAAAAGCCTGCATCCGGTGAGGAATGCAGGCTTTGAGGAAACGGCCGAGGAAACTATGAGGAAATCGCCTCAAATTCCATAGCAAACTATCATTGGTGCCCGGGGCCGGAATCGAACCGGCACACCTTTCGGTGGGGGATTTTGAGTCCCCTGCGTCTACCAATTTCACCACCCGGGCTTGAATTTGTGCAGACGCGAATTATGGCACATTTGAGGCTTATGAAAACGTATTTGACCATCGAAGACGCAATCGGCCAGACGCCCCTGGTTGCGCTGCAACGTATTGGCGCGCAGGACAACAAGGAGCGCGGCAACGTGGTTCTTGGCAAGCTGGAGGGCAACAATCCGGCGGGTTCGGTCAAGGACAGGCCGGCGGTCTCCATGATCCGCCGCGCCGAGGAGCGCGGTGAGATCAAGCCCGGCGACACGCTGATCGAGGCGACTTCGGGCAACACCGGAATTGCGCTGGCCATGGCCGCGGCGATCAAGGGCTATCGCATGGTGCTGGTCATGCCCGAGGACCTGTCGGTCGAGCGCGCCCAGACCATGAAGGCCTATGGCGCCGAGCTGATCCTCACGCCCAAGAGCGGCGGCATGGAATACGCGCGCGATCTGGCCGACCAGATGGTGGTCCAGGGCAAGGGCCGCATCCTCGACCAGTTTGCCAACCCCGACAATCCGCGCTCACACTACGAGACCACGGGCCCCGAACTGTGGGAGCAGACCGGCGGCGAGATCACCCACTTCGTGAGCGCCATGGGCACGACCGGCACCATCACCGGTGTGGCCAGGTACCTCAAGGAAAAGAATCCCGCGATCCGCATCATCGGCGCCCAGCCCCAGGAAGGCTCGCGCATTCCCGGCATACGCAAGTGGCCCGAGGAATACATGCCCAAGATCTACGACGCCTCGCTGGTCGATGAAACGGTGTCGGTGAGCCAGGACGATGCTGAAGACCTGTGCCGCCGCCTGGCGCGCGAGGAAGGCATTTTCGCCGGCATCTCGGCGGCCGGCGCCTGCTGGGTCGCGCAGGAGATTGCCAAGCGCGAGAAAAACGCGACCATCGTGTTTGTGGTCTGCGATCGCGGCGATCGCTACCTGTCCACCGGCGTCTTTCCGGCCTGATCCGGCGGCTTGCCGGGCTTTGCTGCGCTGGCAGCGTTTCGCGTTCTGTTCAAGGATCTGCGCATGCAGTATGAAACCCGGTTTTGCAGCCATTGCGCCACCCCGCTGCAGTGGCTCACCGTCGCCGAAGACGGCGGCGACGTGCAGCGCCTGCGTTGCCCGGCCTGCGGCTGGACGCACTGGAACAACCCCACGCCGGTGCTCGCGGCCATCGTCGAGCACGAAGGCCGGGTGCTGCTGGCGCGCAACGCCGCCTGGCCCGAGAAGGTCTTCGGGCTGATCACCGGCTTCATGGAAGCCGGCGAGTCGCCCGAGCAGGGCATTGCGCGCGAAGTGCTGGAGGAAACCGGTCTGGTGGTGCAGTCGCAGCAGCTGATCGGCGCCTATGAGTTCCTGCGCATGAACCAGGTGATCATTGCCTACCATGTGGAGGCCACGGGCCAGGTTCAGCTGTCGCCCGAGCTGCTTGAATACCGGCTGGTCGCGCCCGAGAAGGTGCAGTGCTGGCCCGCGGGCACGGGGCAGGCGCTTGCCACCTGGCTGCGCAGCCGCGGCCATGAGCCGCAGTTCATTGATTTCTGGCGCCGGGACGAGAATGCAGCGACGGCTTAAAATGCAGCGCTATGGACATCCACAAAGAAATCGACACCCGCGGCCTCAACTGCCCGCTGCCCATCCTCAAGGCCAAGAAGGCCCTGGCGGAGATGGTGACCGGTCAGCTGCTCAAGGTGGTCGCCACGGACACCGGTTCGATGCGCGACTTCCAGGCGTTTGCGCGCCAGACCGGCAATGAGCTGGTCGAGCAGCAGACGCAGGGCAACGAGTTCATTCATATCCTGCGCCGGCGGTGAGCCTTAGGCGCGGCCGTTCCCGTCTGGAGGACGGGCCGTTCATGGTTCGACAAGCTCACCACGAACGGTTTTGCGCGTTCACACCTCGATCAACAAGCTGTGCTCCAGGCGAGCCGGCGATCAAAGCGCCAGCGTCTTGAGATAGGCGCGGAACTCGTCGCCCACCTGCGGGTGCTGCAGCGCGAGTTCGACCGTGGCCTGCAGAAAGCCTTCCTTGCTGCCGCAGTCGTAGCGCTTGCCCTGGTACTGGAACGCGTAGACGGCTTCGTGCGCCATCAGGCGTTCGATGGCATCTGTCAGCTGGATCTCGCCGCCCACGCCCTGGGGCTGGTTGCGGATCTCATGGAAGATGCGCGGCGTGAGCACATAGCGGCCGGCCACGCCCATGCGCGAGGGCGCGTTTTCGGGCGAAGGCTTTTCCACAATCCGGTCGACGCGCATCAAGGCGCCGCCGGCGGCTTCGCCGGCAACAATGCCATAGCGCTTCACCTGGTCAAGCGGCACTTCCTGCACGGCCAGCAGCGAGCGGCCCTGCTTCTGGAAGGCTTCGGTCATCTGCGCGAGTACCGGCTTGCCGCCTTCGGGGCCGACCATCAGGTCGTCGGCCAGCAGCACCGCAAACGGCTCATCGCCGACCAGCGGCTCGGCGCACAGCACGGCATGGCCCAGGCCCAGTGAACGGTGCTGGCGCACGAAGGCGCAGTTCATGTCGGCGGGCTGGATCGAGCGCACCAGCTCCAGCAGCTCCTGCTTGCCGGCCGCCTCAAGCTCGTTCTCGAGCTCGTAGGCGGTGTCGAAATGGTCTTCGATCGCCCGCTTGCTGCGACCGGTGACGAAGATCATGTGGCGTATGCCCGCGGCGTAGGCTTCTTCCACGGCGTACTGGATCAGCGGCTTGTCGACCACGGGCAGCATTTCCTTGGGCGACGCCTTGGTCGCCGGCAGGAAGCGCGTGCCCAGGCCGGCAACGGGAAATACGGCTTTGCGCACGATGGTCTTGGTGGTGGGCATGGAATCTCTCTACGGGAAGCGGGGGAG
>JBBKVU010000032.1:0-3585 GCA_037968595.1 Comamonas sp. | reverse complement strand
GTCCTGGCCGGCAGCGCGCGCCGAGGCGGCGGTGCTGGCAGGGATGTTCGACAAGCGGTGGAGGGACGGCGTCATGGTCAGAAAGCTCCGCATCGGCCGGGTTCAAAGAGAGCGACTGGCCTGTGACCAGAAAGCCAGCGAGTTGACGAAGCTGCCCACGGCTTCATCAATGTCCTCCACCGAGCGCGCCGGCGCGGGCAGCTGCAGCCAGATGGCGCGCTCGCGCGCGTCCACGCTGCAGGTAGTGGCCTGCTCCTTCATGGTGCCGCAGGCCAGCCGGGCATAGGCCAGCAGCAGGTCGTCGCGTGCCGGTCCGGCGTCTGGCAGGGCCTGCAAGTGGGCGCTGAGCATGATGCCTTCGCCGGGCAGGGCGCGCAGCCGCAGCCGGTAGCGGCCATCGACCAGCATCTGCAGTGAAGCCGCGCTCGGCTCCAGGGGAAGGCTGTAGCGTGCGGCATAGCTGCCCAGCAGGGCGGCCGTGGCGGGGGGAACGGAGTAGGACATGGCGGGCTCTTCAGGGCGCGGGCTGTTGGTCGAGCTGCTGCAGCAGCCTGAGCACTTCGGCGACAGGTTCGACCAGCTCGGAAGGGATGTATTGACCGGCCTCTCCCTGCGCCGTCAACGCGCGGGCCAGCGGGATGTTCTGCATCACGGGCACGCCGGCGGCGCGCGCCGCGTCCATCATTGCCTGGGCCAGCGCACCCTCGCCCTTGGCCAGGATCAGCGGCAGCGGCGTCTCGTTTTCGTCATAGCGCAGCGCGACCGCGAGGTGGGTCGGGTTGGTCACCACCACGGAGGCCTCGCGCGCGCTCTGCACCGCGGTGTTCTGCTGCATTTCCTGGTGCAACTGCTTGCGCTGGTGCTTGATGTGCGGGTCGCCTTCCATCTGCTTGTACTCCTGCTTGACTTCGTCCTTGGACATCATCAGACCCTTGCGGTAGTTGAAGCGTTGCCAGACGAAGTCGGCCAGCGCGATCACGCTGTAGGCCAGGCCGATGTGGACCAGCATGGTCTTGAGCAGCGTCGCCATCACCTGGCCCAGACCGGGCAGGCCGGCCTGCGGAATGCTGGTCAGTATCGGCATGGCGTCGCGGATCAGCGTCGCCAGGAGACTCGAAAGAATGGCGATCTTCAGCGCCGACTTGAGGAACTCGACCAGGTTCTTCTTGGAAAAGATGTTCTTGGCGTTGTTCAGGATGTTGAGCTTCTTGCCCGAAGGCTTGAGCTTCTCGAACGCGAAAATGATGCCGACCTGCATGGCGTCGGCAAGAATGCCCACGCCAAGCACGATGCCGATGAACGGCAGCACCAGCCAGGCGGCGCTGGTCAGCAGCTCGATCACCAGCGTGTTGGCCGCGTCCTGGAAGTTCAGGCGCAGCAGCGCGGCGGGCAGCAGGATCATCTGTCCCAGGCGCTCGATGGTGTGGGCGCTGTTGCCCAGCAGATAGCCGAAGATCGAAAGTATCAGCAGGGTCTGGGTGAAGTCCTTGCTGTACGCCACGTCGCCTTTCTTGCGCGAATCGCGCAGGCGCTTGGAGGTGGGTTGCTCGGTCTTTTCGCTCATTGCTGGTGGCGGCGCTCAGCCGCCAGGTCCCCATTGGTCACGCAGCCACGGCAGGATCCGGCCTATGCCCAGCACATGCTCGGTGGCGTACTCGAACAGCGATGACGCGTAGAGCATCAGCACCAGCATGGCCAGCGCGCTCTTGATGGGCATGGCCATGAAGAACACCTGCAGCTGCGGTGCGAAGCGGCCGACCAGCGCCAGGCCGAATTCGGCCAGAAACATCGCCACCAGTGCCGGTGCCGCCAGCAGCATGGCCATGCGCACCAGCCGGCCCAGCTGCTCGAGCATCAGCGGCACGGACTCGGGGCGCAGTTCTGGCGTCCACTGCAGCGCCCCCCAGAGCGCAAAGCTGTCGTAGAGCGTGCCCAGCAGCAGCGTGAAACCGCCGCTGACCAGGAAGAAGACGATGAAGGCCTGGTTGAAGAGAATCCCCAGCGGCGAGGAGTCGTTGCCGGTCAGCGGGTTGAGCGTGGCGGCAATGCTCGCGCCGCGCTGGTTGTCGATCAGAAAGCCCACGGCCTCGAAGATCCAGAAAGGCAGGGCCGCGAGATAGCCGATGACGAAGCCGACAAAGGCTTCCTTGAGCATCAGCAGCACCAGCGTTGCCGGATCGAGCGCCGTGGCCGCGGCCGCGACCGTCGGGGCCAGCGCCGGCACCATCACCAGGCCCAGCGCCCCGGCCACGGCAAAGCGCAGCATTCCTGGAATGAGCTGGGCGTTGAACAGCGGCAGGGCGATGAACATGGCGAGGATGCGCGGTTGGGTGACTGCCAGTGTCTTGATGAAAGACACGGCTTCATCGTAGGTAACCGGCAGGTCCATCGGGTTCCCTGTGCGGGCGCTCAGTGGCCCAGTGCGGGCAGGGCGTCGAAGATCTGCACCGTGAAATTGAACATCTCGCCGCCGACCCAGCGCGCGCTCAGCAGGATGGTGACCGACACGGCGATCAGCTTGATGCCGAACGACAGCGTCTGCTCCTGGATCTGCGTCAGCGCCTGGAACAGCGAAAACAGCGTGCCGACCACCGAGCCGACAATGATCGGCGGCAGCGACAGCCAGAGCACCAGGTACAGCGCCTGGGTGAAGTAGGCGGCAACATCGACGGTTTGCATGGGGAGCGTCCTTTGCGCAGTTCAGGCGTAGCTGAGCACCAGTCCCTGGATCAGGCGCGACCAGCCATCGACCATGACGAACAGGAACAGCTTGAGCGGCAACGAGATCGTGACCGGCGAGACCATCATCATCCCCATGGCCAGCAGGATGTTGGAGACGATCAGGTCGATCACCACGAAGGGCAGATAGATGAGAAAGCCGATCTGGAACGCGGCCGTGAGCTCCGACACCACGAAGGCCGGCATCAGCACGATGAAGTCGCGCTCCGTCATGCCGTCGGACAGGCGCGGGCCCCACATGCGCTGGGCGGTGCGCACGAAAAAGTCGCGCTGCTCGATGCGGCTGTTCTTGAGCATGAACTCGCGCAGCGGCTCGGCGCCGTCGCGCACGCCGCTGACCAGCGTGGGAATGCTCTTGAGCGTTTCGGGCTGGGCCGTGAGCCGGTCGACCATGTGCATGCCGACCGGAGCCATGACGTAGACCGACAGGATCAGCGCCATGCCGTACAGCGCGAGGTTGGGCGGCATCTGCTGCACGCCCAGCGCATTGCGCAGCAGCGACATGACCACCGCGATCTTGAGGAACGAGGTAGTGACGACGACCAGCGTGGGCAGGGTCGCCATCAATGCCAGCATCAACGCCAGCGTGATCGGATCGAAGCCGTTCATGCCGTGGGCGCAGAGGCGGCGGCAAACAGCTGGCGCACCGATACGCCCAGCAGACCGTCGATTTCCACGAGTTCGCCTTCGCCGATCAGCGCGCCGTTCACGCGGATGCGCACCGCGCTGGCCAGGGGGTGGCCAAGCTGTATGGCCTGGCCGGGCTGCAGCGCGCGCAGTTCGGCCAGCGTGAGGCTGATCTCGCCAAGATCGAAGGACAGGCGCACGGGAATGGCGTCGAAGCTC
>JBBKVU010000031.1:0-4800 GCA_037968595.1 Comamonas sp. | reverse complement strand
GGTGTTGATGGTCATTGCCATGGTGTCTGTCCTTTAGCCTGTCGTTGATTCTTCAGCGCCGGCGGGCTATGCCCTGGATCCGTTCGCTGCCTACCTTTGGGTTATCGGAGGGTGGAATCAAAGCTTGAGGAATTTCTTGCGCTTTTTTTTGCCTGCCGTCGCATCCGCCCCCGCAGGGAAGCGGCGAGATAGCCGGCTTTCCCGGTTTTTATCCCCCCGCTGCAGCAGGGAGAAACAGGAAGAATCCTTTCATCGCTAGGGCTGCCTGTCGCGCAACCGAGTCCTCAAAGCTTTTGTAGCGATGCAACCTTGCCTTTCTGAAGGGACCCTGTCATGGCCGCAACTATCAATACCAACATTGCCTCTATCAATGCGCAGCGCAACCTGAGCCTCTCGGGGAACTCGCTCGCCACGTCCATGCAGCGTCTGTCTTCAGGCCTGCGTGTGAACAGCGCCAAGGACGATGCCGCCGGCTTGGCGATCTCCGAACGCATGAACACCCAGGTCAAGGGACTGACGGTGGCGGCGCGCAATGCCAACGACGGCATTTCGCTGGCGCAGACCGCTGAAGGTGCCTTGGGCAAGGTCGGCGACATGCTGCAACGCATGCGTGAACTGGCCGTGCAGTCGAGCAACGCCACCAACAGCGCCTCCGACCGCGTCGCCCTGCAGGCCGAAGTGAGCCAGCTGGCCGCTGAAATCGACCGCGTTGCCAAGCAGACCAATTTCAACGGCCAGAAGATTCTCGACGGCTCGTTTGCCGGCGCGGTGTTCCAGGTGGGCGCCAACTCGGGTGACAACGTCACGCTGGGCGCGCTGGCCGACACCCGTTCCAGCCAGGTGTCCAACATCAGCTACGGCACTTCGTCGCTGACCGGCGCCGCGGCACTGAGCACCGACGACTCGACGGCCCCGGCCATGGCCGATTTCGGCGATGCCATCGCCAAGGGCGACCTGACCATCACCGTGGGCACGGCACCCGCATCGGTCACCATCGATCTGGAAGCCATCGAACCCGCCACCAGCAGCCTGGAGCGCCTGGGCCAGGTGGTGACGGCGATCAACAACAAATCGGCCGACACCGGCGTGACGGTGTACATGTCCAAGGTGGCCAACACCAACAGCTACGAAATCCATGTGATGTCGGATAAGCTCGACGCCGCCGGCGCACCGGTCGAAGTCGTCTTTGGCGCCGGCTTCACCGACGACCTGACGGGCATCACCGCCGCCGGCCTGGACATCGATCCTGCGGTCGCCGCCAACGCCCAGACCAATATCCGCGGCATCGACGATATCGATGTGCGCACCCAGGAGGGTGCATGGGTGGCGCTCAAGAAGATCGACAGCGCCGTGGACCAGATCAACGGTGCGCGCGCAACGCTGGGTGCGATGCAAAGCCGCTTCGAGAACGCCGTCAGCAACATCGACATCCAGGTGGAAAACCTGTCGGCGGCGCGCGGACGCATTGTCGACGCCGACTTCGCCAAGGAAACCGCCAACCTGTCGCGCACGCAGATCCTGCAGCAGGCCGGCACGGCCATGGTGGCCCAGGCCAACCAGCTGCCCCAGCAGGTGCTGCAGCTGCTGCAAAGCTAAGATCCACGGATCGAGCAACCATGCCTGTCGCTGTGCACTACGGGGCCGCGGCCGGCAAGACAGGCGCGCGCCCATGGCTGCGCGCCTTTTGGCGTGCTGCGCCGACCCAGGCCCAGGCCGCGGGACAGCGCAGTTCCAGCGAACAATCCAGCTTTCCGGGCTTTTTTCGGATGTTGAGCACCCTCACCCTTTGACACAATCCCCCCATGCTCGTCATTCTTGGTTTACTCATCGGCCTTGCCTGTGTCTTCGGCACCTACGTCCTGCACGGCGGCAATATCGGCGTGGTCGCAAAGGCCCTGCCATTTGAAATGCTCACCATCGGGGGGGCAGCGCTCGGGGCGTTCATCGTCTCGAACCAGCCCAAGGTGATCAAGGCCACGATGCGCGCGCTGCCCGCCGCGCTCAAAGGCTCCAAATACACCAAGGAGCGCTTTCTCGAACTGATGGCGCTGCTGTACGAAATCCTGCAGAAAGCGCGCAAGGAAGGCCTGATGGCGGTTGAATCCGACGTCGAGGCGCCCGAGGAGTCGCCGATCTTCCAGAAGTACCCGGAGTTGCTCAAGGACCACCACATCATGGAGTTCCTCACGGACTATCTGCGCATGATGGTCTCGGGCAACCTGAACGCCCACGAGATCGAATCGCTGATGGAAAGCGAGATCGAGACCCACCACCAGGAATCGCATGCACCCATCGCGGCCCTGGGCAAGGTGGCCGGCGCGCTGCCCGCGTTCGGGATTGTGGCGGCCGTGCTGGGCGTGGTGAACACCATGGGTTCGGTCGGTCAGCCGCCGGCCGTGCTCGGCGCGATGATAGGCTCGGCGCTGGTCGGCACCTTCCTGGGCATCTTGCTGGCCTATGCGGTGGTCGAGCCGATTGCCGGCCTGATCGAGCAGCGCACGATGGACGCCGCCAAGGAATTCGAATGCATCAAGACCACGCTGCTGGCCAGCATGCAGGGCTACAACCCGGCCACCGCGATTGAATTCGGTCGCAAGGTGCTGTTCTCGACCGAGCGTCCAGGCTTCCTGGAACTCGAAAATCACGTCAAGGGCAAGAAATAAACCCCAAGCACCATGGCTGACAAAAAACTCCAACCCATCATCGTCAAGCGCGTCAAGAAAGTCGCCCATGCCCCGCATGGCGGCGCCTGGAAGATTGCCTATGCCGACTTCATGACGGCGATGATGGCGTTTTTCCTGCTGATGTGGCTGCTGGGCTCGACCTCCAAGGGCGACCTGCAGGGAATTGCCAACTATTTCAACGCACCGCTCAAGGTGGCGATGCAGGGCGGCGACGGCTCGGGCAACAGCTCGAGCATCATTCCCGGCGGCGGCAACGACCTTTCCAAGGTCCATGGCCAGGTGCAACGCTCGGAATCCAACGAAAAGGCCGACCGCAAGCAAAGCCTGGACGCGGCCAAGGCCGAGCGTGCGCGCCAGGATGCGGTGCGCATCAAGTCGCTGCAGGCCAAGGTCGACGCCATGATCACCGGCAACCCCAAGCTCAACGAGTACCGCTCGCAGATCCGCGTGCTGGTGACTCCCGACGGACTGCAGATCCAGATCGTGGACGAGCAGAATCGTCCCATGTTCGACAGCGGCAGCGCCATCGTCAAGCCCTACATGCAGGACATCCTGCGTGCCGTGGGCGCCGCGCTGGGCGAAACCGAGAACCGCATCAGCCTTTCCGGCCACACCGACGCCGCGCCTTATGGCAACGGCAGCCGGGGCTACAGCAACTGGGAGCTTTCGGGCGACCGTGCCAATGCCTCGCGCCGCGAGCTGATTGCCGCGGGCATGCCCGCAGACAAGCTGGCGCGCGTCGTCGGCATGGCTGAAAGCGATCTGCTCGATACAGAAAACCCGCGTGCGCCGCAAAATCGGCGCATTACCATCACCGTGCTCACCCGCGAAGCCGAAGAACGGCTGTTGGGCAAAGAGCACACGCCTTTGCCCGTTGCAGAAAAGCACGACAATTCCCCCGCCGGCAAGCGATAAGCAATTATTTGTAACGCTTGCTGCCGAATTTTGTCTTTCTCTCCAGAGCACATTACGACCGAAAGGGTCTCACGTGGCTAATGCCTTGCGTTTTTTGATCGTTGACGACTTCTCCACCATGCGCCGCATTGTGCGCAATCTACTCAAGGAAAGCGGTTACCCCGAAGCCGATGAGGCGGAAGACGGCGTGGTTGCGCTGCACAAGCTGCGCAACAGCAAGTTCGATTTTGTCGTCACCGACATCAACATGCCCAACATGAACGGCTTTCAGCTGCTCACCGAAATCAAGCAGGACGAGAAGCTCAAGCATCTGCCCGTGCTGATGGTGACCGCCGAAGCCCGCAAGGAAGACATCGTGGCCGCGGCGCAAAACGGCGCCGCAGGCTACATCGTCAAGCCCTTCACCAAGGCCACGCTCGAAGAAAAGGTTGGCCTGATCCTCAAGAAGCTGGGGCTGTAACAGCATGGACAGCAACACGCCCGCCGAACCCGGCGAATTGCACTACAAGATCGGTGTCCTGACGCGTCAGCTGCATGATTCGCTCAATGAACTGGGCTTGGCGGACAGGCTGCGTGGTTCCATGGACGAGTTGCCCGATGCCCAGAGCCGGCTGTCCTATATTGCCCGGCTCACGGGCGAGGCCGCCGAGAAGGTGCTCAACCGCGTCGAGCAGGCCAAGGCCCAGCAGGCCTATATCGCCGAGGAAACGCGGCGCATGGTTGCCGCCCTGATCAAGGACCCGGTGGCAGCCGTGGCCAAGGGCGACATCATGAACTTCCTGACCGACATGGAAGACGTGACGCAGAAGGCCGACGAGCATCTGACCGAAATCATGATGGCGCAGGACTTCCACGATCTCACCGGTCAGGTGATCAGCCGCGTGGTGGCCCTGGCGTCCAATCTCGAAGACCAGCTGGTGCAGATGCTGATCCAGACCGCGCCACCGGGCGGCGTGCCGCCGGCCGTCGTGGCCTCGGTCACGGCCGCACCCGCAGCCCTTGCGGGCGCCGCGGTGGCCACGGAATCGCTTGCCGGTCCGGTGGTTGAAGGAACGCGCACGGCGGAAGTCGTGACCTCCCAATCGCAGGTCGACGATCTGCTGGCCAGCCTGGGCTTTTAAAAAGCCCCCCTGAGCCGCTAACGCGGCTTGGGCCGCCCCGGCTTGGGCCACCCCCGGCTTCCCCCTCTCTCGCTTCGCGG
>JBBKVU010000030.1:0-3373 GCA_037968595.1 Comamonas sp. | reverse complement strand
GGCCGTCACGGGTGCCACGGTACCGCTTGCGGCGCTGCCGGTAGCGGCATCGGGCGCCGCCGGCACGGTGATGCGCGCCGGGTTCTTGCCGTACAGCGGCGAGTTCGGGTCCCAATCCTTGTTCTTCTTGGCCTCGGCTGCGTCCTGATCGGCGTTCTTCGACGACTTGCTGAGGAAGGGAACGGGAACCTTGCTGACATATACCGCCACGCCCAGGGCTGCGCCCAGGCCGACGATGATGCCAAGAATGATTCCGAGAATGGTGCCGCCGCGTTGCTGTTTCTTCATGATGTGATCGGTTTACATGCGTTCTGGAGCGGACACGCCCAGCACTGCCAGACCATTGTGCAACACCTGGCGGGTCGCGCTGATCAACGCCAGGCGCGCCAGCTTCACGCCTTCGTCGTCGACGAGAATGCGCTCGGCGTCGTAATAGCTGTGGTAGGCAGCGGCCAGATCACGCAGGTAGAACGTCACGTCGTGCGGCGCATTGCCCTGCGCGGCCGCCGTCAGCATGTCGGGGTACTTGGCCAGTTGCAGCATCAAGGCCTGCGCCTGCGGGCCTTCCAGCGCCGACAGGTCGACGCTCTTGAGCTGGGCCGCGTCGCCGCCCCAGGCCTTGAGCACCGAGCAGATGCGCGCATGCGCGTACTGCACGTAGTAGACCGGGTTGTCGTTGTTCTGCGCCACGGCCAGGTCGACATCGAAGGTGTATTCGGTATCGGGCTTGCGGCTCAGCAGGAAGAAGCGCACCGCGTCCTTGCTGGTCCATTCGATCAGATCGCGCAGCGTCACATACGAGCCCGCGCGCTTGCTGATCTTGACTTCCTCGCCGCCACGCACCACGCGCACCATGGTGTGCAGCACGTAGTCGGGATAGCCCTGGGGAATGCCCACATCGGCGGCCTGCAGGCCGGCGCGCACCCGGGCAATCGTGCCGTGGTGGTCCGTGCCCTGGATGTTGATGACCTTGGTGAAGCCGCGCTCCCACTTGGCGATGTGATAGGCCACATCGGGAACGAAGTAGGTGTAGCCGCCGTCGCGCTTGCGCATCACGCGGTCCTTGTCGTCACCGTAGTCGGTCGACTTGAGCCACAGCGCGTCATCGAGTTCGTAGGTGTGGCCGTTGGCGATCAGGCGCTCGACGGTGCGCTCCACGCGGCCCGACGTGTAGAGGCTGGACTCGAGGTAGTACTCGTCGAAGCGCAGGTTGAATGCCTGCAGATCCTTGTCCTGCTCGTTGCGCAGATAGGCGACGGCGAACTGGCGGATGTTGTCGAGGTCTTCGACATCGCCGTTGGCGGTGAATTCGCGGTCGTCGGCCTTGACGGTCTTCTTTGCGAGAAAGTCGTTGGCGATGTCCTGGATGTAGTCGCCGTTGTAGAACGCCTTGCTTGCCGGGTTCTCGGGATCGACAGGCCAGCACTCATCGCCGGGCTTGAAGCCCTTGGCGCGCAGCTGCGTGCTGTTGGTGAGCGTCTGGATCTGCACGCCGGCGTCGTTATAGTAGAACTCGCGGTGCACGTCCCAACCCTGGGTCGAGAACAGATTGCACAGCGCGTCGCCGAGCGCGGCCTGGCGGCCGTGGCCCACATGCAGCGGGCCCGTGGGGTTGGCGGAGACGAACTCGACCAGCAGTTTTTCCGCGCGACGCGGCTGCTGACCGAAAGTCTCGGCCGCCGACAGCACTTCGCGCACGATTTCCTGCTTGGCAGCGGGCTTGAGGCGCACGTTGAGAAAGCCGGGGCCGGCAATTTCCAGCGCATCGACCCAGCGCGTGAAAGCCGGCGTGGCCATCAGCGCATCGCTGAGCGTTTGCGCCAGTTGTCGCGGATTCTGCTTGGCGGCCTTGGCCAGCTGCATGGCCGCGGTACAGGCGTAATCGCCGTGAGCGGCCACCTTGGGGGATTCGAAAGCGGCGCGCGCACCGGCGCCGGGCGACAATTTTTCCAGCTCAGCGGCCAGGGCCGCGAGCAATTCCTGTGTGACGGAGAGCATCGCGGGATTTTACGTGCCCGCCCCGGTTTGTGCCGCCAGCGAGAATTCGACCGTGTGGCATATGTGCGTCAGCCGCTGAACATGCTTGCATCGCCCCGTTCGCCCTGAGCCTGTCAAAGGGCCATCAACGGCTCTTACATCCCCCGCGCCCAAAAGACAGCGATCACCGCGATCACGGGCACCAGATGCGCCTGCACCATGATCCAGCGGCGCGTGCGCCCCACTTCGCCGGCGTCGGGCAGGGACTGGCCGTCAGCCAGCGCACGCACCCAGCGGCGGAACGTCAGCGAAGGCTTGATCGACAGCAGTGCCACGAGCACAAACAGCGTCACCTTCACATGGAACAGCGGCTGCGAGACATACCAGGACACGCCCTTGGTGCCCCAATACAGGCGCGCCAGCCCGGTGAGCAGCAGCGCCAGCGCCGCGATGCCGTAGATCAGGTCCAGCCGCGCGAGCCGGCGCACCACGGCGGCGTTCATCCATTCCGCGCGGCACAGCGCCGCCTGGCTCGACAAGAAGACCACGAGGGTCAGGACGGCAAGCAGGTGCAGGGCTGCGAGCAGGGCTTCAAGGGTCATGGGGACACTCCGTTTTTCCAGAATTCAGCTTGTTGGTAATGGTGCTTCAGGTAGTCGATCCACAGCCGCACGCGCAGTGGCATGTGCTTGCGCTGGGGAAAGACCACATAGATTCCGTTGGGCGGTGCGGCAAACTCCTCGAGCACGGGCACCAGACGGCCAGCGGCGATTTCTGCCTCGACCTCCCAGGTGCTGCGCCAGGCAATGCCCCAGCCTCCCAGGCACCAATCATGCAACACCTGGCCGTCCGAGCAGTCCAGCGGACCGCCCGATTTGAAATGCACCACGTCGTGCGTGCTCTGATCGGGCTGCGGAATGCGAAACGCCCAGCCGCGGGTCTGCGAAGCATCGCTCGACAGCGTGAGGCAGTCGTGCTGCGCCAGTTCACTGGGATGCGCAGGCGTTCCGCGCCGCGCGAGGTAGGCCGGCGTCGCCACGCACAGGCGACGGTTGTCCGCAATGCGCACGCTCACCAGCGACGAATCGGGCAGATCGCCGACGCGCACCGCGCAGTCGAAGCCTTCGCCGGCCAGGTCCACCACGCGGTCGCTGAGGTTCAGCGAAATGCTGACTTCGGGGTGCAGATCGCGAAAGCGCGGCACCAGCGGCGCGACATGGCGCCGGCCAAAGCCCGCGGGCGCGGTGATGCGCAGATGGCCCGTGGCCTTGACCCCGCCGGCCGAGACGCTGGCCTCGGCATTTGCCACGTCCGACAGCAGCCGCTGGCAATCTTCGAGAAACGCGCTGCCTTCATGCGTCAGCGAGATGCGCCGCGTGGTGCGCACCATGAGCTT
>JBBKVU010000029.1:0-3184 GCA_037968595.1 Comamonas sp. | reverse complement strand
CCGAAGTTGATCACCTTGGCATAGCGGCGCTGCTCGCTGCTGACCTGGTCGACGTCGACGGAAAACACTTCGGCGGCGGTCGCGCGGTGCACGTCGCGGCCGTCCTGGAAGGCCTTGAGCAGCGATTCGTCGCCCGACAGATGCGCCATGATGCGCAGCTCGATCTGCGAATAGTCGGCGCTGGCGATCACGCGGCCCGCGGGCGCGATGAAGGCTTCGCGCACGCGCCGGCCCTCGGGAGTGCGGATGGGAATGTTCTGCAGATTGGGATCGTTGCTCGACAGCCGGCCGGTGACGGCCACCGCCTGGGCGTAATGCGTGTGCACCCGGCCCGTTCGCGGCAGCGTCAGCTGCGCCAGCTTGTCGGTATACGTGCCCTTGAGCTTGGACAGGCTGCGGTGCTCGAGCAGCTTGGCCGGCAGCGGGTAGTCGGCGGCGAGTTTCTCCAGCACCTCTTCATCGGTGCTGCGCGCGCCGGTCGCGGTCTTCTTCACCACCGGCATGCCCAGCTTGTCGAAGAAGATCTCGCCCAGCTGCTTGGGGCTGGCCAGATTGAAGGGCTGGCCGGCGATTTCGTAGGCGTCGTTCTCCAGCTGCACGATGCGCTGGCCCAGCTCGTTGCTTTGCTTGGCCAGCGTCGCCGCGTCTATCATCACGCCGTTGCGCTCTATGCGGAACAGCGCTTCGCTGGTCTGCATTTCCAGCGCATAGACGGCAGCCAGCGCGGGCTCGGCCTCGAGCTGCGGCCAGAGCACGCGGTGCACGTCGAGCGTCTGGTCCGAGTCTTCGCACGAATAGGCCGCGGCCTTGTCGACCGGCACCTGGGCAAACGGAATCTGCCGCGCGCCCTTGCCGCACAGGTCTTCATAGCTCGTGCCGCTGCGACCGGTATGGCGCAGCGCCAGGCTAGACAACCCGTGCGGGCGGTGCACTTCCAGCACATAGCTTTGCAGCATGGTGTCGTGCGCATAGCCCTGCACGTCGATGCCGTGGTTGGCAAACACATGGCGGTCGTACTTGACGTGCTGGCCGAGCTTGGGCCGCTGGGCGTTCTCGAGCCAGGGCTTGAGGCGGGCAAGCACTTCATCGAACGGCAGCTGCTCGGGCGCGTCCAGGCCTGCGTGGCGCAGCGGAACATAGGCCGCGGCGCCGGGCTCGACGCTGAAGCTGATGCCGACGATCTCGGCGCGCATCTCGTCGAGCGAGGTGGTTTCGGTATCCAGCGCCGTCAGCGGCGCGGCCTCGATCTTCGCCAGCCAGGCATCGAAGCTGGCCCAGGTCAGTATCACGTCGTAATCGACGCTGCGCTGTTGCGCGGCTTCGGCTTCCTCAGTGGCTTCGGCGGACTCCTGCTGCTCGGCAAACATGTCGCCCGTGTCCTGGTCGGCGCGCGGCTTGGCCGGCTTGGCCAGCTTGGCTTGGGCCTTGGATTCGGCCTGGGCCTGGGCCTCGTCCTGGCTTTCCAGCGCCATCGCCAGGCCCTTGAAGCCGTACTCCAGGTAGAAGTCGCGCAGCGCGCGGTTCTCGGGTGCGCGCCAGGCCAGGCCTTCAAGCGAGGGCAGGCCGACGACGTCCTCGACCAGATCGCAATCGGTCTTGATGGTCACCAGCTGGCGGCCCGTCGGCAGCCAGTCCAGGCTGTCGCGCAGGTTCTGGCCGGCCACGCCCTTGATCTCGTCGGCGCGCGCCAGCAAGGCGTCGAGCGAGCCGTATTCATTGAGCCACTTGGCCGCGGTCTTGGGGCCGACCTTGGGCACGCCGGGAACGTTGTCCACGGTATCGCCGACCAGCGTCTGGAAATCGACCATCAGCGACGGCGGCACGCCGAACTCGGCGGTGACGCCGGCGACGTCGCGCACCTTGCCGTTCATGGTGTCGATGATGGTGATGTGCTCGTCGACCAGCTGGCTCAGATCCTTGTCGCCGCTCGAGACCACCACGCGCACGCCCTGGCGCGACGCGACCTGGGCCAGCGTGCCTATGACGTCATCGGCCTCGACGCCCTTGATCGCCAGCACCGGCCAGCCGAGCAGCCGCACCACGGCGTGGATGGGCTCGATCTGCGCGCGCAGGTCGTCGGGCATGGGCGAGCGCTGGGCCTTGTACTCGGGATACAGCGCGTCGCGGAACGTCGGTCCGCTGGTGTCGAAGATGCAGACCGCGTAATCGGCAGGGACTTCCCTCTTGAGGGACTGCAGCATGTTGATCATGCCGCGGATCGCGCCGGTGGCGGGGCTCGTCGGGTCGCCGGGCCGGGCGCGCAGATCGGGCATGGCGTGGTAGGCGCGGTACAGATAGCTGGAGCCATCGACCAGCACCAATGTCTTGGAATTGCTCATGCCAGGATTGTGCACGGGGCCAGCACCGGCGCGCGCTGGATTTCCCCACGGGATAAATTGATGAGAGGCTCTACAATCACCCCATGCGCGCCGCCCCACTTTTCCTCCTCCTCAGCCTGGCTGCCAGCCCGTTGCTGGCCCAGAATTCGCCCGGCAATGCCGTCCAGGCTGCCCCTGACGCGTCCGAACCGCGCACGCCCCTCCAGGGTGACAAGAACAATCAGCGCGTGGAACGTATCCGCGTCGAGGACGAAGGCAGCCGCGTCGACGAAGTGCGCATCGGCGGCCAGACGCAAAGCATCACCGTGACTCCCAAGGTCGGCGACATGCCCGCCTACGAGGTGCAGCCCACCGAAGGCGTGCGCAACCGCAGCCGCAGCAGCTCGGACACCACGGGCCCGCGGGTGTGGAACATCCGCAAGTTCTGAGCCTGCCCGCGCTCCCCCCTTTCTTCCTCTTCTTTCCTGCGCCGCCCTCGGGGCGCGCTTCTCGCCATGGCCGTTTTTACCGAAGTCTCCGAAAAAGAGGCGCGCGACCTGCTGCGCCACCTGCCGCTGGGAACCTTCCAGAGCCTGCGCGGCATTCAGGGCGGTATTGAAAATACCAACTACTTCCTGACCACCGACCAGGGCGAATGGGTGCTGACGCTGTTCGAACGGCTCACGGCCGAACAGCTGCCGTTCTATCTGCACCTGATGAAGCACCTCGCGCACGCCGGCATTCCCGTGCCCGACCCGCAGGCGCACAAGCAAAGCGGCGACATCCTGCTGCGCGTGTGCGGCAAGCCTGCGGCCGTGGTCAATCGCCTGCGCGGCAGCAGCCAGCTCGCGCCCGCGCCCGTGCAC
>JBBKVU010000028.1:0-14297 GCA_037968595.1 Comamonas sp. | reverse complement strand
GCCCGAGGTGGCGGCGCTCACGACGGCGCGCAGCATTGATATTCCCTTTGCTTCGGCACAGGCCCATGTGCTGATCGGCCAGCCGGGCATCACCCGGCGCAACCCCGACTTCCTGGCGGTGATGGTCGGCAACCACATCCTGGGCGGCGGCGGCTTCACGTCGCGGCTGATGGAGCAGGTGCGTGAAAAGCGCGGCCTAAGCTACAGCGTCTACAGCACGTTTGCACCTGGCCTGCATGCCGGCGCGTTCCAGATCGGCCTGCAGACGCGGTCCGACCAGGCGCCCGAAGCGATCAAGGTGTCCCAGCAGGTGCTGGCCGACTTCGTTGCCAAGGGCCCCACTGACGCCGAACTGCGTGCGGCCAAGGACAACCTGATCGGCGGTTTCGCGCTGCGCATAGACAGCAACCGCAAGCTGCTGTCAAACGTGGCGAACATCGCCTGGAATGATTTACCGCTCGATTATCTCGAGCATTGGACAAAGCGCGTCGAGGCTCTGACCGCCAGCGAGGTGCGTGCCGCGATGGCCCGCATGCTCCAGCCCGAGCGCATGGTGACTGTGGTGGTCGGAGGAAACAAACCATGAGCCGTTCACGTATCCACATCGATGTGCAATCCATGGCCGTGGCCGATGCGATCAAGGCCCTTGAACACAAGACGCGCGTGCGCACGCGCGACCTGCCCAAAGTCGTGGAAGCGCCCGCCCCGCTCAAGGGCAAGGCGCTGAAAGCCGCCAAGGCCGCGGCCGCCGCCAAGGCCGGAACGACTGGCGGTTCGGGTGAGATCCGCATCATTGGCGGCCAGTGGCGGCGCACGCGCCTGTCCGTGGCCCAGCGCCCCGGACTGCGGCCCACGCCCGACCGCGTGCGCGAAACGCTGTTCAACTGGCTGGGCCAGGACCTCACGGGCTGGCGCTGCATGGACGTGTTCGCGGGCACGGGCGTGCTGGGCTTCGAGGCCGCCTCGCGCGGTGCCAAGGACGTGGTCATGGTCGAGCTTGATGCCGGCCTGGTGGCGCAGCTGCGTACCCTGCAGCAGCGCCTGGGCGCCACGGCTGTCAAGGTGCAGCGCGGCGACGGGCTGAGCATCTTGCAGCAGATCACGTCCGACAGCCTGGACCTGGTGATGATCGATCCGCCGTTCACCGAGAACGCGCTGTTCCTGCCGGCGTTGCGGGCGGCACGCAGTGCTGTCGGCGCCGACGGCTGGATCTACCTCGAGGCGCCCGCGGAATGGGAAGACGCGGCGCTGGCGCCGCTGGGGCTGACGCGCCAGCGCTATCTCAAGGCAGGGGCGGTGCATGCGCATCTGCTGCGCAAGGGGCCCATCGTGGAAGCGGCCCAAACCACCGACGAGGCGTCGGTCGAAGCGGACTGATTGCCTGGGCGGCGCGCAGACGCTTGGGCATAATGCGCGCAAGGCCTGCACCTTCCAGGTGCAGCGCCATCCCTCTTGCTACTTGGAGACTCCCTCGCCATGGCCGATAACGTGCTTGCCGTCTACCCCGGCACTTTCGATCCGATCACCCTGGGCCATGAGGATGTGGTGCGCCGCGCGACCCAGCTTTTTGGCCGGGTGATCGTGGCCGTGGCCGCAGGTCATCACAAGAAGACCATGTTCAGCCTCGATGAGCGCATTGCCATGGTGCGCGAGGCGGTCAAGCCCTATCCGCAGGTGAGCGTGGAAAGCTTCTCTGGCCTGTTGCGTGATTTTGTCGTTCAGCGTGGCGGCAAGGCCATGGTGCGCGGCCTGCGCGCGGTCACCGATTTCGACTACGAATTCCAGCTCGCGGGAATGAACCGCACGCTGATGCCGGAAGTCGAAACCGTGTTTCTCACGCCCAGCGACAAATTCCAGTTCATCAGCAGCACCTTCGTGCGCGAGATCGCGACACTGGGCGGCGAGGTCGACAAATTCGTGTCGGCCGATGTCTACGCGCGTCTGCGCCAGAAAGTTTCCGGCCCGGCGGCGGCCTGAGCGGCCATCATTGCGGCTGGGCCAGGCGCGGCTGTTGTCGCTGCCGCCTATGCTGCTGCAGCAGCTCATGCACCCACATCAGCTTGCGCCGCGCGCCGGCGGACAATGCAAACGGGTAGGCGTCCTGATGGCCCAGGCTGCGGTTGAGGCTGTTGAGCAACAGGGTCAGGGGCACCCATTGCTCGAGCATCGCATGAAAATCGGGCGGCACCGGACCGAACGGGTCCTGCACCAGCTGGTCATGGGGCTGTGAGGGATCGGGCACGGTCACATGGGTCTGGTAGCTGGCCGCGGTTTCCAGCAGGTCGACCATGTGCAGGTAGTGCGCCCAGGTCTCGGCCCAGTCTTCCCAGGGATGCGACTGCGCATAGCTGCTGATGAACTTCTCCTGCCAGCCGATCAGCTTGTCTTCCTTGGCGTAGTAGTTCTGCAGTGCCTGGTCATAGTCCTGGCGCTCGTCGCCGAACAGCGCGCGAAAGCCTTCGAGATGCTTGCTGTCGCGCACCAGCAGGTCCCAGAAGAAATGCCCGCATTCATGGCGCAGATGTCCGATCAGCGTGCGATAGGGCTCGTTCAAGGCCAGGCGGCGGCGCGCGCGTTCCTCGTCATCGGCTTCGGCCACGTTCAGCGTGATCGTGCCATCTGCGTGTCCGGTCATGACCGGGGCCTGGCCCGGCATTTCCTCGAGCAGGTCGTAGCGCGGCGCGCGTTCGCCCGCTCCGGGCTGCAGGCCCAGCCTGGCGAGGCAGTAATAGAGATGGCGCTTGGCGGCTTCTATCTGTTTCCAGCGGCGCAGGTTGGACTTGTCCGACAGGTCGGGCAGCCAGCGCGTCTGGCGGCAGGAAACGCACTGGGCATGGGCATCGCCGCCGGCCACCGTGAAGTTGCAGCTGTCGTACAGCGTGCGGTTGCGACAGAAGCGGTAGATTTCCGCTTTGCCTCCACCCGTGGGCGAGGCGCGCTGCCACCAGTCGTTGTCCAGCGGCTTCATGGCCACCATTTCAAGCGATTGCGGCAGGAACGCGAGCGCTGCGCCGCAGTGCAGGCACTGAACGCTGTCGAAGAAAACCAGATGACCGCATTGGTCGCAATTGAATACCTGCATGGGCCTACTCTAACGACAAAAAGGGCCGGAATTGCTTCCGGCCCTTTTTGTAGGGCGATGTGGGCCTGTTGCCAGGCCCGACAGATCAGGGGCGAACCACGATGCTGTTGCGCACTTCACGCACGTGGTTGGTCGAGCGTGCGATTTGTTCCGCACGGCTCTTTTCGGCTTGCGACTTGGCAAAGCCGGACAGTTGCACCGTGCCGTTGAGCGTTTCAACGCTGATCGAGCTGGCTGCCACCGACTTGTCTTCGGCCATCTTGGCCTTGACTGCGGTGGTGATGCCGGCGTCGTCCACATAGGAGCCGACGGACTGCTGGTCACGGAAAACGGAACAGCCAGTGGCGGCCACAAGGGTGGCACCGGTAACGACAGCGAAAGCAATGGCGCGGGTGAATTTCATGGTGTCTTCCTTCGAGGTGGATAAAAGCGTTTTTAGAATTGGTGAGGCGTTGAGGCCTGGGGCGTGGCGCCGCGGCTCAATGCCGTGAACGCGAACCCCAAAGCAGTGCCGTGGCGACAGCTGCGCCGGCAGCGGCTGCCAGCATCAGCGACTTGGCCGGCTGGTCAACGACGTAGCGGTTGGTGGCTTCGGCTGCGCACTGCAGCTGGCGGCGCGCACGCTCGGAGCTGTCGGCGCAGAAATGGATGCTGCGGTTGGCGAGGTCCTGGGCACGAGCGGCCAGGTCGTCGATCACCGGGTTGATTTGCTTTTGAGCGGCTTCCAGGCCTTCCTGGGCCTTGTCGACGGCGTCGGACGCCACTTTGCGCGTGGCGTTCACGCCTTCCTTGGCGGCATCGGCAGCGTTGTTGACCATGTCCTTGGTGGCGTCAACGGCTTTTTGGGTGTTATATGCAGGGTTGTTCGAGCTCATGGAAATCCTCCTAATAAATTGCGGTCGTGGCAGCGTGGTGTCGGTGCTCAGCGTTTTTTCAACAGGCTCAGCACAAATGTGACGATGGCCATGATCACGAAGATGTAGAACAGGATCTTGGCAATGCCCACTGCGCCTGCGGCGATACCGCCAAAGCCGAAAATGGCGGCAATCAGGGCGATGACCAGAAAAACTACGGCGTAATGCAACATGCAATTCTCCTTAGAAGCCCGCATCCGCAAGTCTGAAAGAGTGCTTGCTGCAGGCGTTGCTGTAACAACTACTGTAGGAGTCGGTCCGGCGCCGCGCTGCCAGTGCCCAACGGGCGACCTCGTCAGGCTTATGGTGGTAGCCCGAGTGGTCCTGCTCCTACAGCGCTGCCGCGCGCCACGGCACCCGCGTCTGCAGCCGCTTTTCAGGCGATTCCGGGAGTCGCCGTGGTCAGCGGAATCACCGCAGAGATCGTCGTGCCCTTGCCGACTTCGGACGACACCGTGAGCCGCCCGCCCGCGGCCTCGACCCGGTGGCGCATGCCGGCCAGACCGTGGGAGTTGAGCCGCACCGTGGCGGTGTCGAAGCCCTCGCCGTCATCCTGGATCTGCACGGCGACATAGGTCGGGTAGTTGTGCACCGTGACCACCGCGTGGCTGGCCTTGGCGTACTTGCCGATGTTGGTCAGGGATTCCTGAACGATGCGGTAGACGGTGAGCTGGGTGGTCTCCGACAGCACCACCGGTTCGAGGTTGGCTTCGACTTCGATGTTGCTGCGGTTGGCAAATTCGCGCGTCAGGATCTCCAGCGAAGTGATCAGTCCCAGGTTGGCCAGCGACGAAGGACGCAGGTCTTCGATGATGCGGCGCTTGAGCGCAATGCCGCTGTTGAGCGCCTCGATCAGATGCTGGACGCGCTCGGAAATCTCGGGCGAGCTCATGTCTATGCGCGACTTCAGGCGCGCGACATCGAGCTTGGCGGCGGTCAGCAACGCGCCCAGTTCGTCATGCAGCTCGCGCGCCAGATGGCCGCGCTCGTCCTCGCGCACCTGCTGCAGGTGGTTGGCAAGCTCGGTCAGCGTGGACGTGCGTTCGCGCACCAGTTCTTCGAGGCGCAGGCGTTCGTCATGCTGCAGCGCCTGCTCGCGTTCGTTCGATGCCTGCAGGCTGTGGGCCTGGCGCAGGTACATGTAGAACGCCAGCAGGCCGATCACCGTCACCGTGGCAATGCCTATGCGCGACAGCAGCAGCGATTGCTCGATGTCCGACTGGCTGATGCGGCTGCGCTCGGTGGTGCTTTCCATCAAGGTCCGGCTGTAGGCACGGATGGCATCCATGTTCTCCTTGCCCAGGTCGGTGAACAGCACGAAGCGCCAGGCTTCCTCGTTGCCCTGACGGTACAGGCGCAGGCTCAGCTCCATTTCCGACAGCTTGCGCGCGACCTGTCGGGACAGCGGAGCGAAGGAGTCGAGGTCCGGGCGCGACGTCAGGAAGATGTTGCGCAGGTTGTCGAGGTTGCCGTTGACCGATGCCACGGCTTTCTCGTAAGGCTCGAGGTAGCGTTCGTCGTTGGTCAGCAGATAGCCGCGCATGCCGGTCTCGGCATCAAGCATGTTCTGCAGCAGCATGCTCAGCGATGTGCGGGCATTGTGGATGTGTGACAGGTTGTCGAGCGCGTCGCGCGAACGCTTGTAACCTGCCTCGTTGATTCCCACCAGTAAAACTGCCGCGAGAATAGCGAGTGGCAAGCTGATTGCGAGCCTGCGTAATTGTGACCAACGCATGTTGTTCCTCCTGCTGAGGAGTTTCAGCGAGATATTCTGCATAATCAAGACACGTCGATACACCGCATTTGCCATGGGTGTGTCGTAACTAAGTGTTCACTTTGTGGTAACTGAAGGGCAGTCGCCCGTCTTAGGGAGAAAGACTTCAATGATCAAGATAGGCATTGTGGATGACCACGCCATCGTTCGTTCCGGCCTGCGCCAATTTTTGTCGGAACATGTGGATTTGAGGGTAGTCGGGGAGGCATCGAACGGCCGCGAGGCCATTGATCTGGTGCGCGAGCAGGAAATCGATGTGCTGTTGATGGACCTGTCCATGCCTGGCCAAAGCGGGCTGGATGCACTGGCCATGCTGCGTGCCAAGGCGCCCGAGATGGGCATTCTGATACTCAGCGGCTATCCCGAAGAGCATTACGCGATCAACCTGATCCGTCAGGGCGCGAGCGGCTATCTCAACAAGGAATGTGATCCGCAGGAGATTGCCGAAGCGATTCGCACGATTGCTCTGGGACGGCGCTATCTGACGCCGGCCGTGGCCGACCTGCTGGCCCAGCAGCTCAATCGCAAGGATGATGCGCCCGCGCACGAGCAGCTCTCGGAGCGCGAGTTTCAGGTGTTTCTGAAGCTGGCACGCGGCGAAACCGCAGGCGACATCGCCAAGTCGCTGTCGCTGAGCGTCAAGACCGTGAGCACCTACCGCACGCGGCTGATGGAAAAGATGGCGCTGTCTTCCAACAGCGATCTGACCTACTACGCGCTCAAGAATCGGCTGATCGATTGAGCATGTTGGCTTTGTGTTGGGCGCTGAGCTCGACACAATAGTCGACCAGCGCATCGATTTCGTTGGACTTGTCGAACACTGCGTCGACGCCCAGTTGTGCGCAGCGCGTGCGCACATCGGGCGTGGCGTAGTTGCTCAGCACCACGATCTTCTGGTGTGCAAGGCGTTTGCTGCAGGCCGCCAGCACGCCCAGACCGCTGCCTTGGCGCAGGAACAGGTCAAGAATCGCCACATCCCATTGCGCGGTGTGGCGCGTGAGCCAATCAGTGCCTTCGAATTCTGTCTCGGCGATGCCTACGGACTCGATCTCGGCCAGCTCTTCGAGCGTGGCAATCAGGTTCTCACGGATGGTGGCATTGTCTTCAACAATATACGTACGCAATTTCACGGTGGTGTCCAGGTAATAGGCGGCTGCCGCAGCTTCGGGGCACTGTGGCAGGCGTGGCAGCCCACATTTCGCTTGGACGTCCATCAATTCATTTTGCCAGCGACTGCACGCTGTAAAAGTAGGCCGATTCCTACGAATCGTTACGACAAACCGGGCAATGGGTCATTCGGGTGACATGCATGCTCGACCAATCCATGCGCCGGATGTCGAACATCATCAATCGACCCGTTGCCGGCTGGCCGCAGCCGGAGATCAACTTGAGGGCTTCGGCTGCCTGCAGGCTGCCCATGGTGCCGACCAGGGGCGCAAACACGCCCATGGTCGAGCACTGCTCTTCCTCGAAATGCGCGTCGGGCGGAAACACGCAGGCATAGCAGGGCGCATCTTCAACGCGCGGATCCATGACCATCAGCTGGCCGTCAAAGCGCAGCGCCGCGGCGGCCACCAGCGGCTTGCGGTGGCGTACGCAGGCCGCATTGACCATATGGCGGGTCTGGTAATTGTCGCAGCAGTCGAGTACCACGGTCGCGGTCGGCAACAGGCGATCGAGCAGCTGCGCGTCGGCGCGCTGCTGCAGCGCGGTAATGCGCACTTCGGGGTTGATCGCGTGCACCGCGGCGCGCAGCGACTCCACCTTGGGGCTGCCCACGCGCTCGCTGGTGTGGGCGATCTGACGCTGCAGGTTGGTCAGGTCAACGCTGTCGTCGTCGATCACGGTGATGTGGCCCACGCCCGCAGCGCCCAGGTACAGGGCTGCGGGCGAACCCAGGCCGCCGGCGCCGATGATCACGGCATGGGCGGCCAGAATGCGTTCCTGGCCTTCGATGCCGATCTCGTCTAGCAGGATGTGCCGCGAGTAGCGCAGCAGCTGGTCATCAGTCATGGCGGTGTCGATGCAGATCAATGAAAAAGGGGCCCCCAACGGCCCGATGATGAAAAAGGCCGGGCATGCAGGCCCGGCCGGTGCGCGCTGTCTGCCCTGCGGGCAGGGCGCGGCTTACTCCTCTTTCTTCTCGGCTTCGCGCTCGGTCAGCGTCTTGCTGACCTGCACGGTCTGGCCCTTGAGCTGGCGCAGGGCCTGCTGCAGTCGGAAGTCCTCGGCCGTGCCGTATTCGGGCAGCTTGCGATCGGCCGCGGGCTTCTTGGTCTCGGCTTCCAGACGCTTGCGTGCTTCCTCGCGCGCCTTTTCGCGCGCCGCCTCGGCCGCCTTTTCGTCACCCTGGCCGCTGCCCAGGTGCTTGTCGAGGTCGGCTTCGCGCATGCGCAGCGCAGCGAACATGTCGCCTTCGGCGGATTCATCGACCATCACGTCGGGCACGATGCCCTTGGCCTGGATGGACTTGCCGCTGGGCGTGTAGTAGCGCGCCGTGGTCAGCTTGATGCCGGTGTCGGGGCCCAGCGGACGCACGGTCTGCACCGAGCCCTTGCCGAACGTCTGGCTGCCGAGCACCGTGGCGCGCTTGTGGTCCTGCAGCGCGCCGGCGACGATTTCGCTGGCCGAGGCCGAGCCTTCGTTGACCAGCACCACCACGGGCACCTTCTTGAGGGCCGCGGGCAGGCGCTGCAGCGGGTCGCCCTGGCCGCGGCGCAGATAGAACTCGGGTGCGGCCTTGTAGGTTGCCTTGCTTTCCTCGAGCTGGCCGTTGGTCGAGACCACGGTCACGCCATCGGGCAGGAAAGCCGCCGAGATGGCGACAGCCGCGTCCAGCAGACCGCCGGGATCGTTGCGCAGATCAAGCACCAGACCCTTGAGGCCCGGATCCTTGGCGTAGATTTCCTCGACCTTGCGCACGAAGTCGTCGACCGTGCGTTCCTGGAACTGGCTCAGGCGAATCCAGGCATAGCCGGGCTCGATGACCTTGCCCTTGACGGACTGGGTCTTGATTTCCTCGCGCGTGATCGTGACCGGGAAGCTGCGGCTTTCATCCTTGCGCAGGATGGTCAGCAACACCTTGGTATTGGGTTCGCCGCGCATGCGCTTGACCGCGTCGTTGAGCGACAGGCCCTTGACGGCGGTATCGTCGCTCTTGGTGATCAAGTCGTTGGTCTTGAGGCCGGCGCGAAACGCGGGCGAGCCTTCAATGGGTGAAACGACCTTGATCAGGCCGTCTTCCTGCGTGATCTCTATGCCAACGCCCACGAAGCGGCCGGACGTGCCTTCCTTGAATTCCTTGAAGGATTTCTTGTCGAAATACTGGGAATGCGGGTCAAGGCTGGCCACCATGCCGGAGATGGCATCGGTGATGAGCTTCTTGTCATCCACAGGCTCGACGTAGTCGGTCTTGATCAGACCGAACACCGCCGACAACTGCTGGATTTCTTCCAGAGGAAGGGGGGACATGGCGCCACGGGCCATGGTTTGCAGGGATACCGTGGTCAATGCGCCGGCAAGAACGCCCGCGGAGACCCATCCAGCAATTTTGAGTTTTTGGCCCATAAAACACCTTTACCGCTTCAATATACACCTGACAGGTGTCTGCCCCGCGCGGTTGACCGGGGCAGCCTTGAGACACCGGCGCTTGACGCAACCGGTGCTCTATTGTGCCGTCTTGTGGAATGCCGTGCCGGACGAACGCCGTACGAATCAGGCTTTTCCTTGCGCTGCCACGGCCGCAGCCGCCTTGGCAGCGGCTTCGGCGTCGCCCAGATAGTATTTGCGCACCGGCTTGAGGTCGGCATCGAGTTCATACACCAGCGGAATGCCGTTGGGCACGTTGACGCCGACAATTTCGTCGTCGGAGATGTTGTCCAGGTACTTGATCAGCGCGCGGATCGAGTTGCCGTGCGCGGCCACCACGATGCGCTTGCCGGCCAGGATGGCGGGCGCCATGGCTTCGTTCCAGAACGGAATGACGCGCGCCACGGTGTCCTTGAGGCATTCGGTCAGCGGAATCTGCTCGGGCTGCAGCTTGGCGTAGCGCAGATCGCCGCGTTCGCTGCGGGCATCGGTGGGCTCGAGCGCCGGTGGCGGAATGTCATAGCTGCGGCGCCATTGCAGCACCTGCGCGTCGCCGTACTGCTTGGCCATGTCGGCCTTGTTGAGGCCTTGCAGGCCGCCATAATGGCGTTCGTTGAGGCGCCAGCTGTGCACCACGGGCAACCAGGTGCGGTCCATTTCGTCCAGCGTGTGCCAAAGGGTGCGCGTGGCGCGCTTGAGCACGCTGGTGTAGGCGACATCGAAGTCATAACCTTCGGCCTTGAGCAGGCGGCCGGCGTTCTTTGCCTGTTCCACCCCGGTAGGTGTCAAATCCACATCGGTCCAGCCGGTGAAGCGGTTTTCGAGGTTCCAGGTGGATTCACCGTGGCGTATCAGAACGAGCTTGAACATGGGGTCCCTTAAGACGACAAAGCAGGAGATGACCGGAGGTCAAAGTCTGCCATTCTAAAATTGACCGGTTTGCCAACCCAAGGAATGACGTGAATTTCATCATCGACAACTGGTATTTAATTTTGCTGGCGCTGGTTTCAGGCGCAATGCTGCTCGCTCCCCTGGTCAAGGGTGGCACCGGCGGCACGCTTTCGGCGGCGAATGCGGTGCAGCTGATCAACCGCGAAAAGGGCGTGGTGATCGATGTCTGCGAGCCGGATGAGTTTGCCGCCGGCCATGTGAACGGTTCGCGCAACGTGCCCCTGGGCGAGTTGCAGGAGCGTCTGCCGAGCATCGTGAAGAACAAGGCCCTGCCCGTGATCCTGGTCTGCGCCAAGGGGCCACGCGCGCAGCGCGCCGAAGGCATTGCCCGCAAGCTGGGCTATCCCCGCGCCCAGGCGCTGGCCGGCGGCATGAAGGCCTGGCGCGAAGCCAACCTGCCGGTTGAAAAAGGCTGAGACACCCCCATCTGTGGGCATTGTTCCCTTTTGAAGAAAGAACTCCCGATGCAAGCTGTGAAGATGTACACCACCGCCGTCTGCCCTTATTGCATCCGTGCAAAGCAGATTCTGAAGTCCAAGGGCGTCGAGCAGATCGAAGAAATCCGCATCGACATGGACCCGGCTGCGCGTGACCACATGATGCAGACCACGGGCCGCCGCACAGTGCCCCAGATCTTCATCGGCGCGACCCATGTGGGCGGCTGCGACGACCTGATGGCGCTGGACGCGCAGGGCGGACTGCAGCCTCTGCTCGCGGGCTGATCGCCGGTGCAGATCGGCCGCGGTACCGTCCGCGGCTGCATAATGCTTTTCCCAAGTGCCTGCTGCGGGAGCGTCTCCCCGGCGGGCTTTGTTTTGATAGCGGTTCGTTTAAGTGAGAAAGACCGACGCCATGGCCGACCAAGAAAATCCCGTATTCCAGATTCAGCGCGTTTACCTCAAGGATTTGTCGCTGGAGCAGCCCAATTCGCCCGCCATCCTGCTGGAACAAGAGCAGCCCAGCGTGGACATCCAGCTGGGTGTAGAAGCCACTCCCGTGGCCGAAGGCGTCTACGAAGTCGCCGTGACCGCGACCGTGCAGACCAAGATCAACGACAAGACCGTGTTCCTGGTCGAGGCCAAGCAAGCCGGCATCTTCGAGATCCGCAACCTGCCGGAAGACCAGATGGGCGCCGTGATCGGCATTGCCTGCCCGCAGATCATCTATCCCTACCTGCGCGGCAACGTGGCCGACGTGGTGACCCGCGCCGGCTTCCCGCCCGTGCACCTCGCTGAAATCAACTTCCAGGCGATGTACGAGCAGCAGCAGGCCCAGGCCGCTGCCCAGGGCACCGACGCCAACCCCGCGCTGCAATAAGCGGCTGCCGAGGGCGTGCGCCGCTGCGCCGCGCCGCCCCGGCGTCAGTTCAAGCGGATTGCCATCCATGAATATTCTCGTCATTGGTGCCGGTGCCTGGGGCACGGCGCTGGCCATGAGCGCGGCCGCGCATCCCGCAGGCCACACGGTCCGGCTTTGGGCGCGCGATCCGGCCCAGGCCCAGGCAATGCGCGCGGCGCGGGAAAATACGCGCTATCTCGCGGGCATTGCCTTTCCCCCGGGTCTCACGGTCATCGATGGCGACATCATGGCCGCCGCGGCCCAGGCAGAATTGATCATTGTCGCCACGCCCATGGCGGCGCTGCGCGAATGGCTGCAGCGCCTGGCCTTGAGCCCCGCGCCGGTGGCCTGGCTCAGCAAGGGCTTCGAGGCAGCTTCCCAGTCGGGCGCGGCCGGGCTGATGGGGCATGAAGTCTGCGCGGCCGTCGCACCCCGGCTGCGTGCCGGAGTGTTCAGCGGACCGAGCTTCGCGCTCGAAGTCGCGCGCCAGCAGCCCACGGCGCTGGTCGCGGCCAGCAGCCATCCGCAGGTCAGCGAAGCGCTGGTGGCCGCCTTTCACAGCAGCCATGTGCGTGTCTATGCCAGCACCGACATCGTCGGTGTCGAAGTCGGCGGTGCGGTGAAGAACGTGCTGGCGATTGCCACCGGCCTGTGCGACGGCCTGCAGCTGGGCCTCAACGCCCGCGCCGCCCTGATCACGCGCGGCCTGGCCGAAATGACGCGCCTGGGACTGGCGCTGGGCGCCACAGAAAAGACCTTCATGGGCCTGTCGGGCCTGGGCGACCTGGTGCTCACCGCCACCGGCGACCTGTCACGCAACCGCAAGGTCGGCCTGCTGCTGGCCGAAGGCAAGACGCTGGATGAGGCCGTGCAGTCGCTGGGCCATGTGGCCGAAGGCGTCTACAGCGCGCGCACCGTATGGCAGCGCGCGCAGTCGCTGGGAGTCGACATGCCGATCACCGAAACCGTGGTGGCCTTGCTTGACGGCCGGCTGCATGTCAGCGAGGCGGTGCAGTCGCTGATGGCACGGGATCCCAGGGAAGAGTAGCCTGCGGGCCTCCTTGAGAGCAGGCCGCATCGAACCACCCCATACCGTTCGACCTGAGCCTGTCGAAGGGCGTTTCAGGGCGTGCGGCTCAAAGCCCCAATTCCAACGCCAGCAACTGCTCCACCGTCTGCCGGCGGCGAATGAGTTGCACGCGTTCGCCGTCGACCAGCACCTCGGCGGCCAGCGGGCGGGTGTTGTAGTTGCTTGACATCGATGCGCCATAGGCGCCGGTGTCGTGGATCACCAGCAGGTCGCCAACCGTGGCGCCGGCCAGAGCGCGCGGCAGCACCACGCCGCCATCACCCTGGGTGAACACGTCGCCCGACTCGCACAGCGGGCCGGCGACCACGCTGTCGCGCACCGGCAGGCTGGCGCCGTCGCGGCGCTCGATGTGCATGGCGTGGAAGCTGCCGTACATCGACGGGCGCATGAGTTCGTTGAAACCGGTGTCGACCAGCACGAAGTGGTTGTTGCCCGCGTTCTTGGTGGCGCGCACCGTGCCCAGCAGCACGCCCGATTCGGCGACCAGGAAGCGGCCGGGTTCGATTTCCAGGCCCAGCGCATGGCCGACGATGGCTTCGGCCTGCTTGCGCGCCGCGTCCCAGAGGCCGTGGTAGTGGGCGGTGTCTATCACCGGCTCGCCTGCCTGGTACGGAATCGACAGGCCGCCGCCGGCCGAAATCGCGTCGAGGTCGTGGCCTGCGTCCTTGGTGGTCTGCACCAGCTGGACCATGGCGCCGCAGACTTCCGACAGATGGCCGTAGTCCACGCCGGAGCCGATGTGCATGTGCAGGCCGGCCAGGTGCAGGCCGCCGCTGCGGATCACGGCCAGCGCCTCGAGCAGGTCGGTGTGCCAGATGCCGTGCTTGCTGTGCTCGCCGCCGGTATTGGTCTTGTTGCTGTGGCCGTGGCCGAAACCGGGGTTGATGCGCAGCCAGACCGCGTGGCCGGGCGAGGCCGCGGCCAGCTGGTGCAGCATGTCGATCGAGCCCGCATTCACGGGCACCTGGTGTTCGACCACCGTGGCCAGCGTGGCCTCGTCCATCACGTCGGCGGTGAAGACGATCTCGGCGTGGGCGCCGCCGGGCTGGAAGCCCGCGGCCAGCGCGCGCTCGATCTCGCCGCGCGAGACCGCGTCGACCTTGACGCCCTGTTCGCGCATCAGCTTGAGGATGTGGATGTTGGAGCAGGCCTTCTGGGCGAAGCGGATGGTGTCGAAGCGCGACAGCTCGGCAATGCGCGCGCGTATGGTCGCGGCGTCATAGACCCACAGCGGCGTGCCGTACTGGTCTGCCAGGGACCACAGTTGGGCGGAAGTGAAAGGACAGGTCATTGCGTTGTGGCCGGAGGCGAAAAGAGGAAGGGCGCAGAACAGCTTGCCTGCGAAATGGCCGCCATCATGCGCGCGTCTGTGCATAGCGTCCAATGCTTTGTTTTTCTCCTGCCATTCATTTTGGATATGCTTGGTTCATGTCCGTTCGCATCACCCACCGCCATATCGAAGTCTTCCGCGCCGTCATGACCGCGGGCAGCGCCACCGGCGCGGCAACGCTGCTGGCAAGCTCCCAGCCCACGGTCAGCCGCGAGCTCGCGGCTGACCGT
>JBBKVU010000027.1:0-5497 GCA_037968595.1 Comamonas sp. | reverse complement strand
CAAGGCCGGTCCTGTGCGATGCGCAGGCCGGTTTTTCTTTTTTGAGGACAGGCGGTTCATCCTTCGACGCGGCCAGCGCCGCGGACAGGAGAAGCCGGCGCGTCGGCGCGGCGGTGGGCTCAGGCATCGTTTGCATGCGGCCATTATGGGCAAGGGACGCGCGCGCGACAAATCCCGAGAAACACACCCTTCGACAAGCTCAGGGTGAACGGGAACTGGAGCGGATGTTCCGTTCGTCCTGAGCCTGCCTGGCCGGCCGCGTCGAAGGATGAACCGCCTGTCCTCAAAAAAGAAAAACCGGCCTGCGCATCGCACAGGACCGGCCTTGCGGTGAGTCCGGGAAAACTCAGAACGGCAGCTTGGGCATGCCGCCCGCGCCGCCCATCATGCCCTTCATGGCCTTCATTCCGCCCATGCGCTTCATCATCTTCAGCAGGCCGCCGCCCTTCATCTTCTTCATCATGTGCTGCATCTGCTCGAACTCCTTGAGCAGACGGTTGACTTCCTGCACCTGCACGCCCGCGCCCATGGCAATGCGCTTCTTGCGCGTGGCCTTGATCAGCTCGGGCTTGCTGCGCTCCTTGGCGGTCATCGAGCAGATGATGCCTTCCTTGCGGCGCATTTCGCGCTCGGCCTTGTCCATGTCGACCTGACCGGCCTTGGCCGACATCTGGCTGGGCAGCTTGTCCATCAGGCTGGACAGCCCGCCCATCTGCTTCATCTGCTGGATCTGGCCCAGGAAGTCGTTGAGATCGAAGCCGTCACCGCTCTTGACCTTGGCCGCCAGGCGTTGCGCGGCTTCCATGTCGACCCCGGCCGTGACCTGCTCGACCAGCGCGACGATGTCGCCCATGCCCAGCACGCGGCCCGCATGGCGCTGCGCATCGAACACTTCCAGGCCGTCGAGCTTTTCCGACACCCCGGCAAACTTGATGGGCGCGCCCGTGATCTGGCGCACCGACAGCGCCGCGCCGCCGCGCGAGTCGCCGTCCAGCTTGGTCAGCACGATGCCGGTGAGCGGCAGCGCTTCCTTGAAGGCCTTGGCGGTGTTGATCGCATCCTGGCCCTGCATCGCATCGACGACAAACAGGGTTTCCACCGGCTTGAGCACGGCGTGCAGTTCCTGGATTTCGCGCATCAGCACTTCGTCGATCGCCAGGCGGCCGGCGGTATCGACCAGCAGCACGTCGAAGAAGTGGCGCTTGGCGTAGTCAAGCGCGGCGCGCGCGATGTCCAGCGGCTTCTGGTCGGGCGTGCTCGGGAACCATTCGGCGCCCGCCTGGGCGGTGACGGTCTTGAGCTGCTCGATGGCCGCGGGGCGGTAGACGTCACCCGACACCGTCAGCACTTTTTTCTTGCGCTTTTCAATCAGGTGCTTGGCCAGCTTGGCGGTGGTCGTGGTCTTGCCCGCGCCCTGCAGGCCGGCCATCAGGATCACGGCCGGCGGCTGGGCGTTGAGATTGATGTCGCTCACGCCCTCGCCCATGGTCGCGGCAAGCTCGGCGTTGACGATGGAAACCAGCACCTGGCCGGGCTGCAGCGAGGACAGCACTTCCTGGCCCAGCGCCTTTTCCTTGACGCGCGCAATGAAGTCGCGCACCACGGGCAGGGCCACGTCGGCCTCCAGCAAGGCCATGCGCACTTCGCGCAGCATGTCCTGCACGTTGGATTCGGTGATGCGGGCCTGGCCACGCATCTCCTTGACGAGGCGCGAGAGTTTTTCGGTAAGAGCGGAGGCCATAAGCAGGAAGTTCCGGTAGGTGCTGCGGCCGGCCGGGGGCGGCCGGTCGTGGGCAGGACCGCGCCGCTGGGCGCGAAGGCGGCAGCATGCAAGAGTGAAGCCGCGAATTTTACCCGCTGCACCGGTTCTCGGCTGCGGGCCATGCCCCTGCCTTGCGGGTCACGCGGAGATTGCGGACGCGCGCGAAGCGTGTACGATTTGATACAGACGGCCTGCCCGCCTTTGTAACAGTATGCCCGTGCATTGCCGTGCGTCCATTGCCTGGCCGCCTTACGCTTTCTGGAGCTGTCATGTCCGACATTCCTTACCGCCAGTATCTGGACCAGATTGCCGATGACTTCATCCTGCATGACGTAAAGGGGCAGATCCTGGAAGTCGGTGCCCAGGCCTGCCTGAGCCTGGGCTACAGCCATGCCGAACTGCTGCGGCTGAAAATCAGCGACCTGTCGGCATCGCATTCAAGCGATGCCCTGCAGCAGCTCTGGGACTGCATGGAGCCGGGCCGCGCCACGCGCTGGCTCGACAAGCTGCGCCGCCGCGACGGCACGCTGATACCGGTCGAGATGCAGATTTCCTGCCAGCGCGTGGACGGCGAGAAACGGTTTTTCACGCTGTCGCGTGACACCAGCGAGCGCATAGGGCGCGAGGCGGAAATCCGCGCGCTCAACACCCAGCTTGAACGCCAGGTGCAGGAAAGCACGCGCCAATGGAAAGATACGGCGCGCCTGCTTGACGCGGTGCTGCGCGATACGCCCGACATCATCTACCTCAAGGACCTCGAGGGCCGCTACCTGTTCTGCAACGATGCCGCGATACGCTTCTTCGCGCGCCCCAAGCACCAGGTGCTGGGCTGCACCGACGCCGAGTTCTTTCCCGAAGGCGTGGCGGAATGCGAAGCCAGCGACCGGCAGGTGCTCACCAGCAACACCTCCCACACGTCGGACCAGCCCATCATGCACCAGGGTGAAATGCGCATTTTTCAGACCATCAAGAGCCCGTTTCGCGATGAAAACGGCGAATTGACCGGGCTGCTGGGCATTTCCCGGGACATGACCGACGTGCGCCTGGCACGCGAGAAACTGCAGCAAAGCCATGACTCCTTGCAGCGCGCCGAGCGGCTGTCGCACACCGGCAGCTGGACGCTGGACCTGGCGACGCGCCGCTTCAGCGCCTCGGAAATGCTCTATGAAATGTGCGGCGCCGATCCCAACGGCCCGGCTCTTACACCCGAGAGCCTGCGCAGCATGCTGGACCCGCAGGACTACCAAGCCGCGATGCAGGCCATCACGGCGTGTGCCCAGCACGGCAGCTCCTATGACCTCAGCGTGCGCCACCGGCGCCAGGGCGGCGGCAGCTTTCCGGCACGCTTCCGGGGCCAGGCACTGCGCGATCAACAGGGACGGATCTACGCGCTCAGCGGCACGGTGCAGGACCTGTCCGAGCACGAGCAGGCGCGCGAACGGCTCGAAGCCCTGGCCGACAACCTGCCAAGCGGCGCGATCTACCGCATCGAGGAAAGGGACGGCCGGCTGCGGCTGACGTATATCAGCGCCGGCATCGAGACGCTGATCGGCGTGGCGGCGCACACCATACTCGCCGACGACCGGGCCTATCTGGACACCATCGTGGCCGAGGACCGCGCGCGCCACGACGCGCTGCTGCTGCAGTCGCAGGCGAGCGGCAACGCCTTCGACTGCAGCTTTCGCATCCTGCGGCCCGATGGCAGCCAGCGCTGGCTGCGCAGCCGCGCGGCGCTGCACGGCATCGATGGCGCTCCGGTCTGGGATGGCGTGCTGCTCGACATCACCCACGAGCGCGAAGCCGAGCAGGCGCTGCAGCAGGCCAAGGCCGCGGCCGAGAAGGCGGAGAGCGTAAAGTCGGACTTCCTGGCCACCATGAGCCATGAAATCCGCACGCCGATGAACACCGTCATCGGCATGACCCGGCTGCTGCAGCAGACGCCGCTGCTGCCCCGGCAGCGCAACTACCTCGACAAGGTCGACCTGTCGGCCAAGGCCTTGCTGGCGATCCTCAACGACATTCTCGACTTCTCGAAGATCGAGGCCGGCATGCTGCGACTGGAGGAAGTCGACTTCGATCTAGACGCCATCCTGGAAACGGTATCGGCCATCAACACGCTGCGGGCCGAGGAAAAAGGCGTGGAGATCGTCTACCGCATCGCGCCCGAAGTGCCGCGGCGGCTGCGCGGCGACCCGCTGCGCCTGGGACAGATACTCACCAACCTGGTCAGCAACGCCGTCAAGTTCACCGAGGAAGGTGAAATCTCCGTCTCGGTGCGCCTGGGCCTGGACACCGAGCGACTGATGCTTGAAGTACAGGTCAGCGACACCGGCATAGGCATGAGCCCGGCGCAGATGCAGCGGCTGTTTCGCCCATTTTCCCAGGCCGATGCGCAGACCACGCGCCGCTACGGCGGCACGGGCCTGGGGCTGGCCATCTGCCAGCAGCTGGTCACGCTGATGGGCGGCAGCATCAGCGTGGAAAGCGCGCTGGGCGAAGGCAGCCGCTTTCGCTTCACGGTCGCCCTGGCGCCCGCGCAGTCCTCCAGGCCAGCGCCGCGGCGCTCCTATGGCGCGCCCCTGTGCGAGCGCACGCTGGTGGTCGACGACAACGCCAGCGCGCGCCACATCCTGACCGAAATGCTCGGCGGCTTCGGCATGAATGCCGAGGCGGTGTCCTCCGGCGAAGTCGCCTTGCAGCGGCTGCAGCAGGCATCGCACGAAGGCCGGCCCTACCAACTGGTGCTGCTCGACTGGCGCATGCCGGGCATGGACGGCCTCGAAGTCACGCGCCAAATCCGCGAGCACGCCTGCCTGAGCGCGACGCCCGCGGTGCTCATGGTCACCTCCTATGCGCGCGAGGAAGTGCTGCGCCGCGCCGAGGCCCTGGGCGTGCAGGGCCTGCTGATCAAGCCCGTGACCGAGTCGGTGCTGTTCAACACCATCCAGGACATCTTCCGCCCGCCGCTGGCCGCCGACACGCACGAGCGCAGCACGCTGGCACCGACCTTGCGGATCTCGGATCTCGCCAGCCGGCTGAGCGCCAAGCGGGTGCTGGTGGTCGATGACAACGCGCTCAACCGCGAAGTGGCCGCCGAGTTTCTGCGGCTGGTCGACATGCAGGTCACCTGCGCCCACCATGGCCGCCATGCGCTTGAACTGCTGCGCAGCCAGACCTTCGATGCCGTGCTGATGGACGTGCACATGCCCGACATGGACGGCCTGGAAGCCACGCGCGCGATCCGCGAGAACCCTGCCTGGCAGCAGCTGCCGGTCATCGCCGTGACGGCGCAGGCGCGCGAGCAGGACCGGCGGGAAATCAGCGCCGCCGGCATGAATGCCCACCTGACCAAGCCCATAGACCAGCACCAGCTGTATGCGACGCTGGACCAGCTGTTGCAGCCCGGCACGCCGGCCGTGCCGGCGCAGGGCGACACGCCGGGCATCGACTGGCAGGCCGTGCACACGCGCTTCGCGGGCAGCGCCGAGCGCATACAGCGCCTGCTGCTGGGTTTCGTGCGCGATTTCAGCGGCGCGCCCGACGCCCTGGTGCAGGCGGACCAGTCGGGCGACTGCGCGGCGCTGGCCGCGCTGACCCACCAGCTCAAGGGCGCGCTGGGCTACCTGGGCGCGCAGGAATTGATGCAGCAGGCCGGTCAGCTCGAAGAGCTTGCGGACCAGCGCCAGCACGCGGCACTGCAGCGCGCGCTGCCGGCGTTTGAAAGCGCGCTGCAGT
>JBBKVU010000026.1:0-13767 GCA_037968595.1 Comamonas sp. | reverse complement strand
GTCGCCAGCCCGCGCGCGGCACGCTGCGCACCAGGTCCTGAAGCGCGCTGCACGTGCCGGCAAGCACCGATTCCAGATCCTGGGCGTTGGCCGCATGGTCCCAGCGCTCCATGTCCTGGGGCGCGGGGCCCTGGACAATCACCACCAGGTTCTGCAGTTCGCCGCGGCGCACCGGGTACTGGATCACATGCAGCCGCGGCCCCAGCCAGGCAGTCACTTCGCTAGTGCGCAGACGCTGGGGCATCTCGGCCTGGCGCACCATGGCGCGGTAGGCAAGATGCCCGGTGGCGCGCGGCGGCTGGTCGCCCAGCATCTGCAGGCGCAGGCGGCTGTGCACGCCGTCGGCGCAGATCAGCGCATCGCCTTCGATCAGCTTGTTGGCCTGGGTGCGCACCGTCACCACGCCGTCGGCCTCGCGGTAATGGTCAATGGTCTGGGCCAGGTTCAGATGCACTTCGGCGTAGTCGCGCAAGCCCCCCAGCAGCAGCTGGTGCAGGTCGGCGCGGTGGATGGTCACATAGGCCGCGCCATAGCGTTCCACCACCGCCTGCCCCAAGGGCATGCGCGCCAGCGCCTGGCCCGTCAAGGCGCTGCGCACCTGCAAGGCCTCGGGCACGGCGACCACCGACTGCAGCTTCTGCTGCAGGCCCCAGGCCTGCAGCCTGCGCACCACGTTCGGCCCCAGCTGTATGCCCGCCCCGACTTCGCCAAAATTCCCCGCGCGTTCAAACAGCCGCACATCGCAGCCTGCTCTCGCGGCTCCAATACCTGCGGCCAATCCTCCGATTCCGCCGCCGGCAATCAACACCTGCTTTTTCATGTGCACATTGTGCCTGGGTTCTTCAGTGCGTAAAAATCATACGCATACGGCTTATCTTCAGTGACCGGCAATAGGCTTCGCCGGCACGCTTATCTGCGGCAGCCATATCCACTCAGTGGAATCGGCCTTACTGAATTTCAAAGCGCTTCATCGCCGTTCCCTGCAAATGAACCATAACGGTGCATTGCGAGTTCGATAATATCGAACAAACCCGTCAATGCGCTTGCTCAAACATCCATCGTCGGCCTAGTTACATTTTCCCGGGGTTTGGGCACGCGCCATATAGAACTGTAATTGCAGCAACAAAAAAGGCCTGCAGAGCAGGCCTTTTCGTAAAGCGAAGCGCAATTAGATTGCAAACTTTTCACGCTCTTCGTTCTGAATCCACTTGGGCGCCTTGCCACGACCGGTCCAGGTCTGGCCGGTGTTGGGATCACGGTACTTGGGAGCGACCTTGGCACCAGTGCCCGAGCTGCGCGCTGCACGTGCAGGAGGAAACACATCCTCGGGCGTCATTTCATACTCAGCCACCAGGGAACGCACACGAGCGACGGCATCCGACAACTCGCGGCTGCGAGCTTCATGAATCTGCTGTTCCAAGGCTTCTTTTTGCTTGAGCAATTCTTTGTATGAATTCATGGTGTCCGTATCTTGTAGATGAGTGGAAAAAGTGATTGGATATTATAGAAAAATAAAAAACCACGCCAGCATAAAAACTATACGTAATTACCACAACATTTAGACTGCCTGATTTTAAACCCCGGCTCAAGCAACATGCACGGGTTTCTCGGCAAGCACCTTATCAATGCGTTTCCCATCCAGATCGACGATTTCAAAGATCCAGCCAGCGCAGGCAATTCGCTCGCCAACTGCAGGCAAACGCCCCGTTTCAGCCATCAAAAGACCGGCAATGGTGTTATAGCGACCGCGATCTTCTTCGGGCAGGTCGCGGATATCAAGCCTGGCCTTGAGCTCGGAAACCGGCATCAGTCCGTCCAGCAGCCAGGAGCCGTCTTCGCGCGGCGTGGCCCATGCATCGGTATGGGCGCCGGGCTTGAGTTCGCCGGTAATGGCTTCGAGTAAATCGCGCGGCGTCATGATGCCTTGCACCACGCCGTATTCATCGACCACGAACACCATGCGGCCGGAGCGCGCGCGCAACTGGTCAAGCAACTCCATGCCGCTGAGCGTTTCCGGCAGAAAGGCCGCAGGCAGCGCATGCTCACCCAACTTGCCTTCGGCATCCGCCCCCAGGGCCAGCATGCGCGCCACGCTGATCACGCCCACGACGTCATCGAGCGATCCACGGCATACCGGATACCACGAGTGGCTGCCTTTTTCCTGGCCGTCGGCCGACAGGCGCAGGCCCTCGGCCAGCGAAAGATCGGCGTCCAGCCACTGCACGTCGGAGCGCGGAACCATCAACGACGTCAGCGAGCGCTCGTCGAGACGAAACACGTTCTGCACCATCTGGTGCTCGTGGAATTCAATCACGCCGGCATCGCGGCCTTCTTCCAGGCTGGCGACAATTTCCTCTTCCGTGACCAGACGGCTGGCGGAATCGTTGACGCGCAGCAGCGTGAGCACCGCCTGGGTCGAGGCCGACAGCAGGCGCACGAAAGGCTTGGCCGCGGACGCAACCCAGGTCATGGGGCGCGCAATCAGCCGCGACACGGTTTCCGGGTACAGCTGACCAATGCGCTTGGGAACGAGTTCGCCGAAAACAATGGTGATGAACGTGATTACCGCCACCACAATGGCCGTGGCCGACACGCCCGAAGCGCTTTCGGGAACGCCGACATCGCGCAACCACTGGGCCAGGCCGTCGCTGAACGCGGCCTCGCCGATGATGCCGTTGAGCATGCCTATGGAAGTAATGCCTACCTGCACCGAGGACAGGAACTGGGTTGGATTTTCCAGCAGTACCAAAGCGGCCGCAGCCCCCTTGTCGCCGTCTTCGGCCATGGCCGCAAGGCGGGCCTTGCGACTTGACGCCAATGCCAATTCCGACATGGCAAAAACACCATTGAGCAGGGTCAAAAGTGCAATCAGCAGAAAATCCATGAATCAATAAGTAGAAAGAACACCATGTCAATGTACTGTATCGGCGATATCCAGGGATGCGATGAAGCCCTTGGAAAACTGCTCGATGTGATCGATTTCTCGCCCAGCCGCGATACGCTGTATCTGCTGGGCGATCTGGTGAACCGCGGCCCCAGTTCGTTGCAGGTGCTGCGCCGCTGCATGGCGTTGGGCGATGCCGTGCGGCCGCTGCTGGGCAACCATGACCTGCATCTTCTCACCGCCGCCCATGGCCTGCGCGGCCCGGGCAAGCGCGACACGCTGCAGCCCATTTTGCAAGCCCCCGACCGCGCCGCGCTGCTGGACTGGCTGCGCCGCCAGCCCCTGACCCGCCTGCACACCACGGCGCGCGGCGAACGGCTGCTGATGGTGCATGCCGGCGTGCTGCCCTCCTGGGATGTGGACCAGACCATGGCCCTGGCCGGCGAGGTCGAGGCCGTGCTGCGCGGCGACGCCCTGCCCGCCTTTCTGGCCACCATGTACGGCAATCAGCCCGCGGCCTGGAGCGACGACCTGCAAGGCGCGGATCGCCTGCGCGTGATCGTCAACGCGCTCACGCGCTTGCGCTTTTGCACGCCCGAGGGCCGCATGGACTTCGACAGCACCGAAAACGCCAGCGAAGCGCCTGCCGGGCTGGTGGCCTGGTTCGATGCGCCCGGACGACGCAGCGCCGACACGCCGATTGCCTTTGGCCACTGGTCGCAGCAGGGGCTGGTGGCGCGCCACGACCTCATAGGCCTGGACACCGGCTGCGTCTGGGGTGGGTGCCTGAGCGCCATGCGGTTTGGCGATTCGCTGGCCGAGCGCGAGCTGCTGCAAGTGCATTGCGAGCAGGCCCAGGCGCCCAAATAGGCCGGCATAAAAAAACCGGGCCAGGGCCCGGTGTAAAGAGAAGTTGGATAGCGCCGTGCCGATTTATGCGAGCGTATAGGCGGTCTTGACGGTGGTGTAGAACTCCTGGGCATAGCGGCCCTGCTCGCGCGGACCGTAGCTCGAGCCCTTGCGGCCGCCAAACGGCACGTGGTAGTCGACGCCTGCGGTCGGCAGGTTGACCATCACCATGCCGGCCTGGCTGTGGCGCTTGAAGTGGGTGGCGTGCTTGAGACTGGTGGTGGCAATGCCCGCGGCCAGGCCAAACGGTGTGTCGTTGGCCACGGCCAGCGCTTGCTCGTAGTCGGCCACGCGGATCACGCTGGCCACGGGGCCGAACACTTCCTCGCGGTTGATGCGCATGCCGGCCGTGGTGTCGACAAACAGCGCGGGCTGCATGAAGAAGCCGTTCTTGTCGCTGCCGGTATGGCAGGCGACGCGCGCGCCGCCGGCGGCCAGCACCGCGCCTTCGGCCTTGGCGATTTCCACATAGCTCAGGTCCTGCTCGAGCTGGGCCTGGCTGACCACGGGGCCGATATCGGTGCCCGCGGCGCGCGCATCGCCGACCTTGATCTTTGCCATGCGTGCCTGCAGCGCTTCAATGAAGGCCGGGTAGATCTTGTCGGTGACGATCAGGCGGCTGGACGCCGTGCAGCGCTGGCCCGTCGAGTAGAAGCAGCTTTGCGCCGACAGCTCGACCGCCTGGTTCAGGTCGGCGTCGTCAAGCACCACCTGCGGGTTCTTGCCGCCCATCTCGAGCTGCACTTTCTTGCCGCTGGCCACGCAGGCCGCGGCAATGCCCTTGCCCACGCCTACCGAGCCCGTGAAGCTGATTGCCGCCACATTGGCATGCTGCACCAGCGCTTCGCCGATCACGCGGCCCGGGCCCATCACCAGATTGAAGACGCCCGCGGGAATGCCGCTGCGATGAATGATGTCGGCCAGCGCCCAGGCGCTGCCCGGCACCAGATCGGCGGGCTTGAGCACCACGCAATTGCCGAAGGCCAGCGCGGGCGCGATCTTCCAGGCGGGAATGGCGATCGGGAAATTCCAGGGCGTGATCAGGCCGACCACACCGATGGGCTCGCGCGTGATTTCCACGCCTATGCCGGGGCGCACCGAAGGCAGGGTCTCGCCTGCCAGGCGCAGGCATTCACCGGCAAAGAACTTGAAGATCTGGCCCGCGCGGCCAACTTCGCCTATGGCCTCGGGACGGGTCTTGCCCTCCTCGCGCGCCAGCAGGTCGCCCAGCTCTTCCTTGCGCGCGAGGATCTCGCTGCCGATCTTGTCCAGCGCGTCATGGCGCGCCTGTATGCCCGAGGTGCTCCATGCGGGAAAGGCCGCGGCGGCGGCGGCCACGGCAGCGTTCACGTCGGAGGCATCGCCCTGGGCGTACTGGCCGATCACATCGGCCAGGTCGCTGGGGTTGGCATTGGGGCTGTAGCTCTTGCCGGCAGTCCACTGGCCATTGATGAGATTGTCGAATTGGGTCATTTGCTAGCTTCCTGAAGAAAAAAGGGATTCATGCCGCGCCATGGGCTTCGACATAGAGGGCGTAAAGAGAATGGCTGCTGGCCATGTACAGGCGGTTGCGCTTGGGGCCGCCGAATTCGAGGTTGGCGCAGCGTTCGGGCAGGCGGATGAAGCCAATCGGCTTGCCCTGGGGGCTGAAAACCTTGACGCCGTCCATCTCCTCGGATTTGCCCAGCGGCAGGTGGGCGCGCATGCCGCCGCCTATGTCGCTGGGCTCGGGACTGAAGGCGCCGCTGAAGCCCCAGCCGCACCACAGGTTGCCGTCGCGATCGACACGAAAGCCGTCAAGCGCACCCGGGCCGTCGGCGTCGATGAGCTTGGTCTTGTTCGACACGGTCGTGCCGTCGGGCGAAACATCGAAGCTCCAGACGCTGCGGTTGGGCGTGCCTTTCCACTCGACGACATAGAGCTTCTTCTCGTCCGGGGAAAACGCCAGGCCGTTGGGATTGACGAGGTCGGTCACGACGGCGCTGATCTGGCCGTCCTTGCCGATGCGGTACACATAGGTGCCGGCCTGCTCGGGCGTGGCGCGCGAACCTTCCCATTCGCCGTTGATGCCGAACAGCGGATCGGTGAACCAGATGCTGTCGTCCGACTTCACCACCACATCGTTGGGCGCGTTCAGGCGCTTGCCCTGATAGCGGTCGGCCAGCACCGTGGTGCTGCCGTCGCGCTCGGTGCGCACCACGCGGCGCGTGACCGAATGCTCGCAGGTGATCAGCCGGCCCTGGCGGTCGCGCGCATTGCCGTTGGCGTAGTTGGCATTTTCCTTGTGCACGGAAAACCTGCCGGTCTTCTCCTCGTACTTCATCAGCCGGTTGTTCGGGATGTCGCTCAGGATCAGCGTGCCCGTTTCCGGGAAGTAGGCCGGGCCTTCGGCCCAGCGCATGCCCGTGCCCAGCTGCTCGACGGTGCTGCTGTAGATGCGGTACTTGGCAAAGCTGGGATCGAGTATGAAAACCGCCGGATCGGGGTAGCGTTGATGCGGCGAGAAGCCGAACGACTGGGCGCCGGCGACGGCGCCCCAGGTGCCCAGCGCGGTGGCGCTGAATGTCTTCAACAGCTTGCGGCGGTTCATGTGCATGTGTCCTATGGAATGGCAAGAGCGTCAACGCACCCTGAAGTCGCGCCTGGGTCCACAGCGCCAGGCAGCCATCAGGTGCTGGAAAAAATTCAGGCTCGGACTGCGGCCGACCAGGGCACTTCGGCCACGGGCTTGCCGGTGGCGATGAACTGCTGCAGGTTCTGCAGCACCAGATCAGCCATGGCCCGGCGCGTGTCGTGCGTGCCGCTGGCGATATGCGGTGCCAGCACGGCGTTCTCCAGCGTCAGCAGACCGGCGTGGGGCCGGGGTTCGTCCTCGAACACATCCAGGCCCGCGCCCGCGATGCGGCCACTGCGCAGCGCCTCGACCAGCGCCGCCTCATCGACCACGCTGCCGCGCGCCACGTTGACCAGGAATCCCTCGGGGCCCAGCGCATCGAGCACTTCGGTGCTGACCAGATGGCGTGTATGGTCGCCGCCCGCGGCGGTGATGACCAGAAAGTCGGACCAGCGCGCCAGCTCCAGCAGCGATGCGAGGTACTGATGCGGCGAGCCGTCGATGGGGCGGCGGTTGTGATAGCCCACTTCCATGTCGAAGCCCGCGGCGCGGCGCGCCACCGCGCTGCCTATGCGGCCCATGCCGAAGATGCCCAGGCGCTTGCCCGACACCCGCGTGGACAGGCCGAAGCGCTGGCGGCTCCAGTCGCCGCGGCGCACGAAGCGGTCGGAGGCGCTCAAGCCGCGCGCGGTATCCAGCAGCAGCGCCCAGGCCATGTCGGCCACGCAATCATCCAGCACTCCCGGCGTATAGCCCACGCGCGCGCCGCGCCGCAGCAGCGCGTCCTTGTCGAGCGCGTCAAAGCCGACACCAAAGCTGCTGACGAACTTCAGTTCGGGCAGTGCGTCGACGACACGCGCCGGCAGGCCCATGGCGGCCGATGTGACCGCATAGGAAAACTGCGCGCCCTGCTGCGCCAGGAATTGATCCGGGTCGCTTTGCTCCGAGAGGATGTGTACCTCGTAGGCCTGCGCCAGTTCGGCGTCGAGCTGGGGCAGCGGCATCTTGCCGTATTGGAGAACGCGGGGTCGGGAAAGCGCCATGCCGGGAAGTCCTTGGGTCAGTCGGTGGAAGGGGAAAGCGCGCGCCGCCCGCGGCCGCAGGGGCCGGCGCTGCGCTGCGGCGGGACACATTGCAAAGGGGCAGCGCCTGCCCCTGTGCGATGTGCCCCGGATCGCAGGACGGGTCCTGCGATCCGGGGCCCTGATTTATTGCTCGACCAGCTTGATCAGCGCTGCGAGTTCCGCGACTTCGTTGGGCTTGAGGTCGGCCAGCGGTGCGCGCACTGGACCGGCGTCATGACCCACGATCTTGGCGCCGGCCTTGACGATGGAGACGGCGTAACCGGCGCTGCGGTTGCGGATCTCGAGGTAGGGCATGAAGAAGGTCTTGAGCAGGTGGTGCTGCGTCGCGTGGTCGTCGTTCTTCACCGCTTCATAGAAACGGATGGCCGTCGTGGGGATGAAGTTGAAGACTGCCGACGAGTACACCGGCGTGCCCAGGGCCTTGTAGGCGGCGGCATAGACTTCGGCGGTGGGCAGGCCGCCCAGATAGGCCAGGCGATCACCCATGGTCAGGAACATCGCGGACATCGCCTCGATGTCACCCACGCCGTCCTTGAAGCCGACCAGGTTGGGGTTGCGTTCGCACAGCTTGGCAACGGTTTCCGGCGTGAAACGGCTCACGCCGCGGTTGTAGATGATCACGCCGAACTTGACGCTCTTGCAGACGGCTTCGACGTGCGCGGCCAGGCCTTCCTGGCTGGCTTCGGTCATGTAGTGCGGCATCAGCAGGATGCCGTGGGCGCCGGCGCGCTCCGCTTCCTGGGCGCACTGGATGGCGAAACGCGTAGGGCCGCCGGCGCCGGCAATGATTGGCACTTTGCCCTTGCAGGTATCGACAGCGGTCTTGATGATCGCTGGATACTCTTCGGCCGTCAGCGAGAAGAACTCGCCCGTGCCGCCGGCGGCGAACAGCGCGGTGGCGCCGAACGGGGCCAGCCACTCGAGGCGCTCGGCATAGCTCTTGGCATTGAAGTTACCTTGGCTGTCGAAGTCGGTCACGGGGAACGACAACAGACCGGAACTCATCACGCTTTTGACTTCTTGGGGGCTCATGGCAATCCTTAGGGAACAGAATGAAAAAAAGGTCGGACCTCAGTCCAGCTGCAGATTGGAGGTCTGCACCACGGTGCGCCAGCGGGCTCGCTCGGCATTGAAGAACTTGTCGGTTTCGGCGGGCGTCATGGTCACCACTTCTGCGCCCTGGCCGGTCAGGCGGGCACGCACGTCCGGAGTGCGGATGGCGGTCAGCAGGATCTGGTTCACGCGCTGGACAATGGCATCCGGTGTCTTGGAAGGCAGGACCACGCCTTGCCAGGTGCCCGAGGCGAAGTCCTTCGCGCCCTGTTCGGCCAGCGTCGGCACGTCGGAGATCAGCGGCATGCGCGTGGTCTTGGAGATGCCCAGCAGCTTGAGCTTGCCGCTTTGCACATGGGGATAGGTGGCCAGCATGCCGTTCATCAGCACCTGCGTCTGGCCGGCAACGGTGTCCTGCACCGCCTGCACGCCGCCCTTGTAAGGCACGTAGACCCACTTGGCGCCCGTGAGGCGGGCCAGTTCCACGCCGGCCAGATGCGGCGCGCTGCCGGTGGCGGTGACCGCGAAGTTCAGATCCTGCTTCTTCGACAGCTCGATCAGCTCCTTCAGATTGGTGGCCTGCACCGAAGGGTGGACCACCAGCATGTGGGGCGAATAGGCCAGCATGGCCGCGCCGCGCAGATCCTTGGAGGGGTCGAAGCTGAGCTTGGTGTAGACGGAAGGCGAGATCGCCAGCGCGCCGAGATCGGCCAGCAGCCAGGTGTAGCCATCGGGCGCGGCACGGCTGACGAACTCAGCACCCAGATTGCCGTTGGCACCGGGCTTGTTCTCGATCACGACAGTCTGCTTGAGCTCCTGCGACATGATCTGCCCGATGGAGCGGGCAATGATGTCGGAGCTTCCGCCGGGTGGATAGGGAACCACCAGACGGATAGGTTTGCTGGGCCAGACATCCGCCGCGAAAGCGGGAGCGGAAATCAGGCTGACACCGGCAAGAGCCAAGGCTGAGCAGAGAAAACGTGAGCGGGAAAGCATTTGAAGTGTCTCCGTATAGTGGTCAGTCATCATACAACTAGACTTTTGAAAACTCACGTGAAAAATTCTAGGGGTAAACACGGGCGCTGCGCCGAAAACGCGCGGCGCCCGCCGCCGTCAGGCCGGCGCGGAAGACTCCGGCTGCTGGCTCAGCCGCTGGGCCAGGCGCAGGCGCTCACGCGAATTGGTGAGGTGGATGCGCATGGCCGCGCGCGCGGAATCCGCATCCTGGCGTTCGATCGCGGCGTAGATCTCTTCATGCTCGCGGTTCACACGGCGCAGGTAGTCGGGGTCGCGCGCCGGCGTATGGATGGACGCGATGCGGTTGCGCGGAATCAGCATGGTGCCGAAATGCTGCAGGATGTCCTGGAAATAGCGGTTGCCCGTGGCCTGGGCAATGCTCAGGTGGAAGCTCAGGTCGTGGCTCACGGTCTCGTGGCCCAGCGCGAAGTTGTGCTCGAACGCCTGCAAGGCCTCGCGCATGGCGCGCAGGTGGCCGGCATCGCGCCGCTGCGCGGCCAGGCCGGCGGCTTCGGTTTCCAGACTGATGCGCAGCTCCAGCACGGCCAGCACATCGACCGACTCGCTGAGCTCATGCGCATTGAGCTGCATGCCGGGGCTTTGCCGCGTCGGCAGCACGAAAGTGCCGATGCCGTGGCGGGTCTCGACCAGCCCCGCGGCCTGCAGCTTGGAAAGCGCTTCGCGCACCACGGTGCGGCTGACGTCGTAGCTACGCACCAGTTCCGATTCGGTGGGCAGTTTGTCGCCTTCGTGCAGCAGGCCCTGGCGAATCTTGTGGTCGAACTCCTCCGACAGCAGATTGGCCAGGCTGCGGCTGCCACGGCTGGTCTTGCTGCGCAACGCAGAACCCTCCGCAGGCAATAAAAAAGCGGCAGATTGGGGTAATTCCGATGTCGGGATGCTCATGGGTCTGATGATAATTGGTTTTAGTTGTACGACAACATATCACTGATAATGGTTTACTGCAGTACCAGGGTGACAAGGTGGCGCCAGTTCACGCGGCTTTTCAAAGTGAGCAGTCACCTTTTTCGACCCTGAACGCAGGCGCCAGATCCAGCGTGATGTGGCCTGGAACCGCCGTGGACGCACGGCAGGCCAGGCCCAGTCGTGATGAATTCAAAAATTGAAAGTAGCCGATGAGCAGCCCTCTTTATATCCGTATGCATGCTGCCGACAACGTGGCCATTGTGGCCAACGATGGCGGCCTTCCTGCGGGCACGGTGTTTCCCGACGGATTGCGTCTGGTCGACAACATCCCGCAAGGCCACAAGGTGGCGCTTGAAGACCTGGCCGAAGGCGCCGTGGTGCGGCGCTACAACGTGGTCATCGGCTATGCACTCAAGGCGCTGCCGCGCGGCAGCTGGATCAACGAGCGCACGCTGCGCATGCCTGCGGCGCCGGAGCTCGTCGGCCTGCCCATCGCCACGGTGAAACCGCCCGCGCTGGCGCCGCTCACCGGCTATACGTTTGAAGGCTACCGCAATGCCGACGGCTCGGTGGGCACGCGCAACATCCTGGCGATCACCACCACCGTGCAATGCGTGGCCGGCGTGGTCGATACCGCGGTGCAGCGCATCAAGAGCGAGCTGCTGGCGCGCTACCCGAATGTCGATGATGTCGTCGGCCTGGAGCACAGCTACGGCTGCGGCGTGGCCATCGATGCGCCCGACGCCATCATTCCCATCCGCACGCTGCGCAACATCAGCCACAACCCCAATTTCGGTGGTGAAGTGATGGTCGTGAGCCTGGGCTGCGAAAAGCTGCAGCCCGAACGCCTGCTGCCCCAGATGCTGCCAGCCGAGGCCCCGCTGCTGCCCATGCAGCGCCTGGGCACGGCCCCTGCCCTGCCCATGGCCGACAGCGCGCTGGACGTGGTCTGCCTGCAGGCCGAGGAGCATGTGGGCTTCATGAGCATGATCGACTCCATCGTGCGCCAGGCCGATGTGCATCTGCAGCGCCTGAACCAGCGCCGGCGCGAGACCGTGCCGGTCAGCGAGCTGGTGGTGGGCGTGCAGTGCGGCGGCAGCGATGCATTCAGCGGCGTCACCGCCAACCCGGCCGTGGGTTTCGCCACCGACCTGCTGGTGCGCGCCGGCGCCAGCGTGATGTTCTCGGAGGTCACCGAAGTGCGCGACGGCATAGACCAGCTGACGTCGCGCGCCAGCACGCCCGAAGTCGCCCAGGCAATGATCGATCAGATGGCCTGGTACGACGCCTATCTGGCGCGCGGCCTGGCTGATCGCAGCGCCAACACCACGCCGGGCAACAAGAAGGGCGGGCTCTCCAACATTGTCGAGAAGGCCATGGGCTCCATCGTCAAGTCGGGCTCGACGCCGATCACCGGCGTGCTCGCTCCGGGCGAGAAGCTCAAGGAAAAAGGCCTGATCTACGCCGCCACGCCGGCCTCGGACTTCATCTGCGGCACGCTGCAGCTGGCGGCCGGCATGAACCTGCACATCTTCACCACCGGCCGCGGCACGCCCTACGGCCTGGCCGCCTGCCCGGTGATCAAGGTGGCGACGCGCAGCGATCTCGCACGCCGCTGGCATGACCTGATGGACGTCAACGCCGGACGCATTGCCGACGGCGACGCGACGATCGAGGACATGGGCTGGGAGCTGTTCCACCTGATGATTGAAATCGCCAGCGGCCGCAAGAAGACTTGGGCCGAGCACTGGAAGCTGCACAACTCGCTGGTGCTCTTCAACCCCGCACCGGTGACATGAAACACCCCCTGAGCCGCTTCGCGTCTTCCCCCTCTCGACCTTCGGTGGAGGGGGACGGCAGCCTCGCTGCGGGACGACTCTTGCTCGCTGCCCCTGAGCCGGGTCGCGCGATTTTCAAGAGGAACGAGCACGTATTTAGAGGGCCGTAATCCCATACTTTTTAGTACTGCACGCCTGAAACAGCAGGCGGCATTTCATTTCAACCAGGAGACAAACCTCATGCAACGTCGACAACTACTCAAGGCCGCGGCCGCTCCGCTGGCCCTGGCCTGCATGCCTGCGGCCGTGATGGCACAGAGCAACTGGCCCAAGGCCAAGGTCATCACGTACATGGTGCCTTTTGCCGCGGGCGGCACCACCGACCAGCTCGGACGACTGATTGCCCAGCAACTGGGCCCGGCACTGGGCACCACGGTGGTCGTCGACAACAAGGCCGGAGCGGGCGGCAGCGTGGGCTCCGAACTGGCATCGCGCACCGCGCCCGACGGCTTCACCATCCTGGGCGGCACGATCAGCTCGCATGCCATCAATGTGAGCCTGTATCCCAAGCTCGGCTACGATCCGCTCAAGTCGTTCACGCCCATCACGCTGATAGGCACCAATCCGCTGGTGCTGGTCGTGCCGGCCAACAGCCCGTACAAGAGCCTCAAGGACGTGCTTGAAGCCTCGCAGAAGAAGTCGGGCGGCCTGTCGTCGGCATCGGCCGGTGCAGGCACGTCGCAGCATCTGGCGCTGGAAATGCTGGCCTGGAAATCGGGCGTCAAGTTCACCCATGTGCCTTACAAGGGCAGCGGCCCGGCCATCCAGGACGTGATGGGCGGTCAGGTCGACATGATGTTCGACACCACCGTGGTCGCGGCGCCGCACATCCAGAGCGGCAAGCTGCGCGCGCTGGCGGTGACTTCCAGGCAGCGCATCGAATCGCTCAAGGACGTGCCCACGGTCGCGGAATCGGGCCTCAAGGGCCTGGGCGACTTCGAAGTCACATCGTGGCAGGCCATCTTCGCGCCGACCAATACGCCGGACGCCATCGTCCAGCGCCTGCACCAGGAAATCGCCAAGATTCTCGCCACCCCCGACATGCAGGGCCGCCTGAAGACCATGGGCATGGAGCCCTCGACGCTGTCGACAACCCAGGTCGCGGCCTTCCAGAAAGCCGAGGTCAGCAAGTGGGCCACGGTGATCAAGGAAGCAAATGTCAAAGTAGATGGCTAAGCCGCCCGCTCCGACACAAAAAAAGCGCCTCACGGCGCTTTTTTTTTGCGTTGCCAGCCGATCAGGACTGGGCAAGCTCCGGTGCGCGGAACAAGGCCGCAACCTTGCGCTTGGACTTGATCGACGGACGCGCCGCGGGCTGGCGCGTGTCGTCCCAGGTGGCCGCGGGGGCCGCGGCCGAAGCCACATAGGGACGGTCGAAGAACGGATCGGCCGCGGGGCGCGTGGCGTCGTCGGTCGCCCGGCACCGGCCCCGCGTTCCTC
>JBBKVU010000025.1:0-5880 GCA_037968595.1 Comamonas sp. | reverse complement strand
CGGCCGGCTCGCGCCGGCCCTGGGCCAGCAGGTGCCAGCCGTGGTTGTAGTGCGTCGCGGCATCGTCGCCCGCCAGCTGCAATGCGCGCCGGTGCAGCGGCCGCGCCTCGGCAAAGCGCCAGCTGCAGTCGAGCAAATGCGCATAGGCGGAGATCAGGCCGCCGCCCGGACTGCCGCGCTCCATGGCCGGCGCCAGCAGGCGCAGACCCTCGTCCGTGTGCTGGCGGCCATCGGCCATGCCCGAAGTCACCTGCGCGGCCAGGCAGATGGCCAGATGCACGCGCGCCGCGAGATAGTTGCCATCCTGCTGCAACACCGCGCGCAGCAATTGCTCCGACTGCTGCAGCGAGAAGCGGGTGCGCAGGTGGATCAGGCTTTCGCAATGCGACACCGTCTCGGCAAGCAGCGAGGGGGCCTGGGCAATATCCATCAACCGGCGATGGAAGGCTGTCTGATGCAGCGGCACCGGCGTGTGGGCGGGACTGGTGTCGCCGCAGCGTTCCACGCAGTAGCCCTGGCCGTAGAGCGCCTTGATGGACACGCCCGGCACGGCGCCCAGCAGCTTGCGCGCGCGCGCCACGCAGCGCGCCAGGCTTTCATCCGACATCACCCGGCCAGCCCAGATGTGCTGCTGGAACTCGTCCTTGCGCACCACCTGGGGCCAGCGCAGCAGCAGGCGGTGCAGCACGGCCATCTCCTTGGGTGCAAGATCAAGCTTGACGGCATTGAGATATACATTGCCATCGGCATCCACCGCCAGCCCGCCCCAGGGCTGCGTGCTTACAGACTCGGTCATATCGATATTCGCCATCCAGTAGCGTGCACGTCGTCAGGAGCAGAAAGAAGGCACTGATCCTTTGCTGAGTTCGCACCAAATGCCGCCCGCGCATGGGCCTCCAAGCGGCCAGGGCATTGTGGAGCATCGATTGCAACTGCTTACTTTTTGGCCGCAGAAACAGGGCAATCTCTATGGGATTTATGACCTGGATCAATTTTATGTATGGCCGGGGAGGGCGTTGCCCCAGGCCATGGAAGCTCCCGGCTTTGCGCTGTGCTGGGAGCCTGCTGCCAGCCCTGGTCAGCGGCTGATGGCCGTGCGCAGCGCCACGCCGTCGCGGCCCGGATCGGCGCCGCCGTGCAGTCCGTCGGCCTGGACCTGGACGCCATGCACCCAGCCTATGGTGTAGTTGTACGGGTTGCGGCCCACGCTGTAGCCCTCGGCTTCGAGTTCCCGCGTGGTGTAGCGCGGAATGCGGTTGCAGACGTCAATGGAATTGCTGGTCGAGGAAAAGCGCGGCGCCGAGACGGCGGTCTGCATTTCCATCCCTTGGTCGATGACGTTGAGCAGCACCTGCAGCACGCCCATCGCGATCTGCGTGCCGCCCGGCGCACCCAGCACCATGTCGAGCGCGCCGTCCTTGAAGGTCATGGTCGGGCAGGAGGATGTGAAGCGGCTCTTGCCGGGCTGTATGCTGCCCGCGCGGCCCGGGCGCGGGTCGAACACGCCCATGCAGCCGTTGTAGAGAAAGCCCATTCCCGGCGTGATCACGCCCGAAGGCATGGCCAGCGAATGCGTCATCGAGACCGCGTTGCCGTCGGCATCGACGATGCTCAGATGCGTGGTGTCGCGCGGCACGGGCGCGCCCGGATTGAAGCGCTCCACGTTGAAGCGCTGGCCCGCGCGAATCTGTTGCGCCACATCGCGCGCCATGTCCTTGGACAGCAGCTGCTCGAGCGGCACATCGACAAAGCGCGGATCGCCGATATGCCGGTCCTTGTCGCTTGTCGCCTTCTTCATGGCCTCGCACACCAGGCGGATGTACGCCGGGCTGTTGTGTTCCATCGCGCCCAGATCGAAGTGCTCGAGGATGTTGAGCATCTCCAGCAGCATCGCGCCGCCGCCCGGAGGACGGTTGGTGGTGATGCGGCGATCGCGGTAGCTGCCCACCAGCGGCGCGTTGCGCTGCACGCGGTACTGCGCCAGATCTTCCAGCGTGAGCAGCGCGCCCAGCGACTGCAGGTGCGCGACCATCTTGCGCGCGAGCTCGCCTTCATAGAAGGGCGCTGCGCCTTCGTCGGCAATCTGGCGCAGCACGTCGGCCATGCCGGCATTGCGCAGCGGCGCGCCGATCGGCTTGGCGCGGCCGTCGGGCCGGCAGTACAGCGCGCGGCCTTCCTCGCTGTATTGCAGGCGCTCCAGGTTGCCCACGCGGCCCATCGACGGCTCGTCTATCCAGAAGGCATGCATGCCGGGGCGCACGAAGAAGCCGTCGTTGGCCCAGGCGATCGCCGGCTCCACCACCTGCTTCCACGGCAGGCGGCCATGGGCGCGGTGCATTTCCGCCAGGCCCTTGAGCGTGGCCGGCACGCCAATGGACTGCGGGCCTATGTCGTTGACGCGGCCGCTCAGGATGAAGCCGAAGCCGTCCTTGGTCTCGCCTTCAAGCAGGTGCTCCCACATGTTTTCGGTGGCGGCCAGCGGCGCGGGCGAGTGGAAGTCGAAGTATTCGTGCACGCCGGCGCCGGGCAGGTAGACGGCCGCCGTGCCAAAGCCGGCGATGCCGCACATCAGCGGATCGACCACGGTCTGGGCCAGCGCCGTGGCGACCGCGGCGTCGACGGCGTTGCCGCCCGCGCGCAGGATCTCTATGCCTGATTCGGCGGCCTCCGGCTGAGGGCAGACCACCATTGCTTCTTTTTTCATGGAATAGGGAAAGTGGCCCCATGCGTGCCTGTGCGGCGTCGCATGGGGCGAAGTGAACGGGATGGGGTTTACTTGCTGTGCAGGTCCAGCGACTCGAGCGTCGGGCCCCAGGCAGCGACGTCGCGCGCCGTGGTTTCCATCACCATCGATGCCGGGCCGGACACCGGGATCACGCCCAGAGTCTTCAGCTTGGCCTGCACGGCCGGGTTCTGGTGGAAGGCTTCGGTGGCCTTGTTGAGCTTTTCGACGATGGCCGCGGGCGTGCCGGCGCGCGCCACGACGGCGCTCCAGCCCATGTTGTCGAAGCCCTTCACGCCGAGTTCGCTGGCGGTGGGAACGTCGGGAAGCCCGGGCACGCGCTGGGGCGCGAGCACGGTCAGCGGGTTGAGCTTCTTGTTGAGAATATGCGGCAGCGCCGTGCCGTAGACCGGGGCCATGATTTCGGTCTGCCCGCCAATGGTCGCCAGGATGCCGTCGGCCTCGCCCTTGTACGGAATGTGGGTCATGGAGATGCCCAGCTTCTTCGACAGCAGCTCCACCGCCAGATGGGTAGAGTTGCCCAGCCCCGCCGAGGAGTAGTTGAGCTTGCCGGGCGCGGCCTTGGCCTTGTCCGTGAGCTCCTGCAGCGTCTTGATGCCGGTGGCGGGGTTGGCGCTGAGCACGAAAGGCACGGTGGTCAGCATGGCGACGCCGGTGAAGTCCTTTTGCGGGTTGTACGGCAGCGGCTTGTAGGTGAACTGGTTGAGCACCATCAGCGACACGCTGCCGAACAGCAGCGAGTAGCCGTCGGCCGGCTGGGTCAGCAGGCCCTGCGCCGCGATGATGCCGCCCGCGCCGGGCTTGTTCTCCACCACGATGGTGGCGCCCATGGCCTTGCCCGCGTGCTCGGCCCACAGCCGGGCAATCGTGTCCGAGCTGCCGCCCGGAGCCTGCGAAACAATCAGCCGGACGGGGCGCTCGGGATAGGCGCCCTGGGCGAATGCGGCGGAAGTGCTGACGGCGCAGATCGCGGCGCAGGCCAGCAGCTGGAAGGCACGGGGAAAGGCATTTGACACGGGCAATCCTTGGACTTAAAAAACATGGAACATGAAGTTATTTTCATGCGATGTCTTGGCTAACTCCTAGTGAAAATGCAAACTGTGTTCATGAAGGTTTTCTCATGAATGAAAAATTGAACGGCACCAACTGGGCGCGTCGCCTGAAGATCAAGCACCTGGAACTTTTCCTCGCGCTCGACGATGCCGGCACGCTGACGCAGGCCGCGGCGCGCCTGCACATGACCCAGTCGGCCATGTCGCACTGGCTGGCCGAGATGGAAAGCGTTGTCGGCACATCGCTGGTGGTGCGCGGCCGCAAGCTGCAGCTCACGCCCTCGGGCCATCTGCTCAAGCAGCTGGCGATCAATGTGCTGGGCGACATCCAGCACACCGGCAAGGCGCTGAGCGCGGTGGCCGCCGGCCATGTGCCGCGGCTGAACATCGGCAGCGTCTGGGCGGGCATTGCGGGCGGTCTGCCGCAGGCCATTTCCGCGTTCCAGGAGCTGCATGAGGATGTCGCCATTTCCATCCACGACGGCCCTTTTGCCAGCCTGCTGGAAGGGCTGGAGACGCGCTCCATGGACGCGGTGATCGGCGTGCTCGATGCGCGTGCCCACCGCGACGGCCTGGAGCACAAGGTGCTGTTTGAAGACCGCGTGGCGGTGGTGATAGGCAGCGGCAGCAGGTACTGGTCGCAGGCCGCGGCGCCGGCTTTTGCCGAGCTGCTGCGCGCGCGCTGGGTGATGCCGCCCAGCGGCACGTTGACGCGCATCCAGTTTGAAGCCTTCCTGCTCGAGCAGGGCGCGTCGTGGCTGGTTCCCCGCGCCGAAACCGCCTCGCTGGCGATGATGCAGGCGCTGCTGCTCAAGGGCGACTATGTGGGCGTGTGCTCGGAGTCCATGGCCGATGAAATGGTGCGCGTGGGTCTGTTTCGCAAGCTGCCCATGGAGTCCGCGATCCGCTTCGGGCCCATCACCGTGATGTGGAATTCCGACCATGTGAACGCGACGCTCAAGGACTTCATTGCCTGCCTGCGCAGCGCCTGCAGGCAAGTGCAGGGGCAGTGAAGGGCAAGTGGCTAAACTGCGCCCCATGCCCACTTCCCTGATGCCCGCGCGCGACGCGCTTGATAGACCGCTGAATGCGGTACGCAACGGCCTGATGTGCATGGGCCTGCTGCAAGGCCTGCTGGCGCTGGCCCTGGTGCATTCGGGGCTGGAGCGCGACTGGCAGGCGCTGGCCCTGCTGCTGATCCTGCAGCCGCCGCTGTTCATGGCGCTGACCGTCACGCGCTGGCGCGATGCGCGGCTGTGGGCCGGCGGCGGCGTGATGGCGGCCGTGGTCGGAGTGATGGCCGGCAGCATGATCTGGGGCCTGCGCCATGCCCCTTGGGAAGACCGCCAGGTGCTTGTCTTCCTGTGCACCGCCTTGAGCCTGTGGTGGTTTGTCGCCTTGCCCTGGTTCCAGGCCTTCATGGCGCATGGCCGCTGGCGCGTGCCCTATGCCTCGCTGTTCGTGCTGGCCTGGAACAACGCGCTGGTGCTGGCGCTGGCCGCGCTGTGCGTGCAGCTGGTGTGGGGCGTGCTGTGGCTGTGGGCCGGGCTGTTCGCCCTGGTCAACGTCAAGTTCTTTGTCACGCTGTTTTCCGCGCAATGGTTTGTCTTCGTGGTGACCGGCCTGCTGGGCGGCCTGGGCCTGTGGCTGGCGCGCACCCAGCAGCGGCCCATCCAGGTGATGCGCCAGACGCTGCTGGCGCTGGGCCGCCTGCTGCTGCCCTTGCTGGCCTGGGTGCTGGTGTTCTTCGTGCTGGCGCTGGCATTCACCGGCGTCGACGGCCTGTGGGCGACGCGCTTTGCGGCCGCGCTGCTGATGGGCGTCTTGCTGCTGCAGATCTGGGTGGTGAACGCGGTCTACCAGGACGGCGCGGCCCCCCAGCCGCCCTATGCACGCGTGCTGCGCTGGCTGGTCGATGCCAGCCTGATCGCCATGCCCGTGCTGGCCACGCTGGCCTGCGTGGCCATAGGCCTGCGCGTGCGGCAATACGGCTGGACACTGGAGCGTGTCTGGGCCGCGGCCGCGGCCGGCGTGCTGTGGCTCTATGCGCTGGGCTATGCCGGTGCCGCGGCGCATGGCCTGCGC
>JBBKVU010000024.1:0-4122 GCA_037968595.1 Comamonas sp. | reverse complement strand
CAATGGCGCGCCCGCGGCCGCGGGCGCGCCATTGGAGCAATGGCAGGTCGACCTCGGTGACCCGGCCCAGGCCGCGGCCCGGCTGACCGACTGGCTGGGCAAGCAGTCTTCGGGCCGCTACCAGCAGGCCACGCTGATCAACAATGCGGGCGTGATGCCGCCCATCGCGCCGCTGTCGTCGCTCACCGCCGAAGAACTGTCGCCCGCGCTGCGCGTCGGCTTCGAGGCGCCGATGCTGCTCACGGCGGCTTTCCTGGGCGCGACCGAGCACTGGCCCGCCGCGCGCAAGGTGCTCAACATCTCCTCGGGCCTGGGCCGGCGCGCCATGGCCTCGCAGGCCGCCTACTGCGCGGCCAAGGCCGGCATGGACCACTTCACGCGTTGCGTGGCGCTCGAGGAAGCGCTCAAGCCGCATGGCGCCCGGCTGTGCTCGCTTGCCCCGGGCGTGATCGACACCGACATGCAGGTCCAGCTGCGCAATGCCGATCCGGCGGCGTTTCCCGACCTGCAGCGCTTTGCCGATCTCAAGTCGCAGGCTCAGCTCGACTCGCCCGAGCAGGCTGCGGCCAAGGTGCTGGCATGGCTGCAGCGCGACGATTTCGGCGACGACGCCGTAGCCGATGTGCGCCAGGCCTGAGAGACCAGCGCCAAAGGCCCGTTGACGTGGCCTGCTATACCCCGCGCCTGCCAGCGCCGGGGTAACAAAATGCAGTAAGCTCCTTCTCCCAGCCCGCGTCCCGTGGGCCACACAGGGCAGCGCTCCAGATCGGCCGCGCTGCCGGTGATCGCGCAGTCGGCAACCCCGCTGCGCATGGCACGGGCTGTGAAACGACAAAGGCCTTGCGCCCTGCCGTTGCTCTACGACCTAGAGACAAACACCCATTGATGGCGGAAACACCCTCCCCGATCATCGAATCTGCCCATTTTGTTTCAGCTTGCGGCTGCGACGCCCGATGGCCACCAGCCGGCGCGCGCGTCCGGCCCGCTGTTCTTTTCGATCCGTCAACGGAGTTTGTTGTTCCATGTTTCGCCCACTGATTACCGCCACTGCCGTGGCCTGCGCCTTCACGGCGAGCTTTGCCTGCGCTGCCCAGCCTGCCGCCGAATACCCGACCAAGCCCATCCGCATGGTCATTCCCTTCCCACCGGGCGGAGGCACCGACATCCTGGCCCGCGTGGTGGCCAACAAGCTCACCGAAGTCACCAAGTGGACCGTGGTTCCCGAGAACAAGGCCGGCGCCGGCGGCACCATTGGCATCAGCGATGCCGCCAAGGCCCAGCCCACGGGCTATGACATGGTCATGGGCCAGAAGGACAACCTGGTCCTGGGCCCCTACCTGTACAAGAATCTGCCCTGGGACCCGGTGCGCGACCTCACGCCCGTGGCCCATGTGGCCTATACGCCCGTGGTGATCGCCACCAGCGTCAACTCGCCCTACAAGAGCGTGGCCGATGTGCTCGCCGCGGCCAAGGCCCAGCCCGGCAAGATCACCTATGGCTCGCCGGGCAACGGCACCAGCATCCACATCGCCGGCGTGCTGCTGGAAAAAGCCGCCTCGGTGCAGCTGACCCACGTGCCCTACAAGGGCTCCAACCCCGCGCTGATGGATGCGCTGGCCGGCAATGTCGATCTGCTGGTGTCGTCCGTGCCTTCGGCAATTGCCCAGATCAAGGCCGGCAAGCTGCGCGCCCTGGCCGTGACTTCGGCCAAGCGCTCGACTTCGCTGCCCGACGTGCCGACGCTGGCCGAAACCGGCATCAAGGGCTTTGACGTCAGCACCTGGTACGGTCTGTTCATGCCCGCGGGCACGCCTGCGGCCATCGTTTCCAAGGTCAACGCCGAAGTCAATCATCTGCTGGCCATGCCCGAAATCCGCGACGCCATCCTGGCCCAGGGCGCAGAGCCCCAGGCAATGAGCGTGGCCAACTTCGACAAGATGTTCAAGGCCGACTTCAAGGCTTCTAAGCAGGTCGTCGAAGACTCGGGCGCGAAGATCCAGTAACCCGCCCGGTTGCCGCTGCAACGCCCTGCCCCTTCACGGGGTCAGGGCGTTTTGCCTGCAGGGCTGCCTCAGCGCGCGTTGGCGCGCAGCTTTTCCTCGGGCAGTTGCGCATCGAGCAGGCGATCGCCCTGGGCATCGCGGATGCGCGTCTCCAGGCCCATGCGGTTCATCAGCGCGATGAACGGCGCCGGGTCGAGTTCCTCGACATTGGCCATCTGGCCCACGTCCCAGATGCCGTTGGCGATCAGCAGCGCCGCGGCCACGGCCGGCACGCCCGCGGTGTACGAGATGGCCTGGCTGCCCACTTCGGCAAAGCTCTCGCCATGGTCGCAGCTGTTGTAGATCAGCACTTCGTGCGGCTTGCCGTCGCGCTCGCCCTTGAGCAGGTCGCCAATGCAGGTCTTGCCCTGGTAGTCGGGCGCGAGCGACGCGGGGTCGGGCAGTACCGCCTTGACCACTTCCAGCGGCACCACCTCCAGCCCGCGCGCCGTGCGCACCGGCTGCTCCGACAGCAGGCCCAGGTTCTTGAGCACCGTAAAGACGTTGATGTAATGCTCGCTGAAGCCCATCCAGAAGCGGATGTTGGGCACGTCCAGGTGCTGGGACAGCGAATGGAGCTCGTCGTGGCCGGTGAGGTAGGTCGTGCTCACGCCGGTGACCGGCATGTCCCAGTCGCGCCGGTGCTCGAACATCGCATTGGCCTTCCAGGCGCTGTCTTCCCAGGACCAGACCGTGGAGACGAATTCGCGGAAGTTGATTTCCGGATCGAAGTTGGTCGCGAAATAGCGGCCGTGGCTGCCCGCATTGATGTCGATGATGTCGATCGAGTCGACCCGGTCGAAGCAGTGGTCCAGCGCATAGCGCGCATAGGCGTTGACCACGCCCGGATCGAAGCCCACGCCCAGGATGGCCGTCACGCCGGCATCGCGGCAGGCCTGGCGGCGTTTCCATTCGTGGTTGGCGTACCAGGGCGGGGTCTCGCAGACCTTGAGCGGGTCTTCGTGGATGGCGGTGTCCAGGTAGGCCGCGCCGGTCTCCAGGCAGGCCGCGAGCACCGACATGTTGAGAAACGGCGAACCGACATTGATCACGATCTGGCTGTGGGTCGCACGGATCAGGAACTTGGTCGCCTCCACGTCCATGGCATCGAGTGCATGCGCCTGCAGCGTTCCGGGCTGCTGCAGGCTATGCTTTTCATGGATGGAGTCGATGATGGCCTGGCACTTGGCCAGCGTGCGCGAGGCAATGTGGATATGGCCAAGCCGGGCATTGTTTTGTGCGCATTTGTGCGCCACGACCTGTGCCACCCCACCCGCGCCAATAATCAGAACATTACGCTTCATTGAATCACTCCCTCTGTTTCGTTCACATGCTTTTGTCGGCCGTCTCAGGACAGGCTCGCGACGTAATCCTCAAAAGTGAATTGGCGCACCAGGCGCTCGCTGCCGTCGAGTTCGCGCACGGCAATGGCCGGCATGTGGATGCCGTTGAACCAGTTCTTCTTGACCATGGTGTAGGCGCCGGCGTCGGCAATCGACAGCCGGTCACCGACTTGCAGCGGCCTGGCCAGGCGCGCGTCGCCGAAGATGTCGCCAGCCAGGCAGGTCTTGCCGCAGACCTGGTAGACATGTTCGCCTTCGCCGTCGCCTATGGCCGCGGTCTCGCGGTAGATCAGCAGGTCCAGCATGTGCGCTTCGGTCGAGCTGTCGACAATGGCCAGCGCCTTGCCGTTGAAACCCACGTCCAGCACGCTGACCTCGAGCGTGGTGGTCTCGCGCACCGTGGCTTCGCCGGGTTCCAGATAAACCTGCACGCCATGGTCCTGCGCAAAGCGCCGCAGCCGCGCGCAGAACGCGTCCAGCGGATAGCCGGGCGCGGTGAAGCGTATGCCGCCGCCCAGGCTCACCCATTGAAGCCGTCCCAGGATTTCGCCATAGCGCTGCTCGACTTCGGTCAGCAAGGCATCGAAACGTGCGAAGTCCTGGTTCTCGCAGTTGTTGTGGATCATCACGCCGTCAATGGCGTCGATCACCGACAGGATGCGCGCCGGATCGGACTCGCCCAGCCGGCTGAAGGGCCGCGCCGGGTCCGCCAGGTCGAAGCCGGCGCAGCTCACGCC
>JBBKVU010000023.1:0-2937 GCA_037968595.1 Comamonas sp. | reverse complement strand
GCTGACGCAGCACACCGGACTGGCACCTCGCGCCGGGCTTGGAGGCGGCCGTGCCGGCGCGCGGTGGCAGTCCGGTGTGCTGCGTCAGCAGCTGACCCTTCCCCGGTGCCGAGGCATTGCGAGTGCCCGGCGAAGTGGCCTGGGGACGCGCCACGGCCTTGTCGGGCGCGGTGCTGTTCTTGCGGCGCGCGCTCTGATAGGTGCCATCCGTCATCGGCTGGAACGTGGGGATCAGATGGTGCTTGCCGTTGCCAATCAGGTCGGCGCGACCCATGGTCTTGAGCGCCTCGCGCAGCAGCGGCCAGTTGTTTGGATCGTGGTAGCGCAGAAAGGCCTTGTGCAGACGGCGGCGCTTTTCGCCGCGCACGATGTCGACCGACTCGTCCTCGCTGAGCACCGTGCGGCGCACGCGCTTGAGCGTGTTGCGCCCCGAGTGATACATGGCCGTGGCCGTGGCCATGGGGCTGGGATAGAAGGTCTGCACCTGATCGGCGCGAAAGCCGTTCTTCTTGAGCCAGATGGCCAGATTCATCATGTCGTCATCGCTGGTGCCCGGGTGGGCCGCGATGAAGTACGGAATCAGGAACTGCTTCTTGCCGGCCTCTTCGCTGAACTGTTCAAACATCTTCTTGAACTTGTCGTAGCTGCCTATGCCCGGCTTCATCATCTTTGTGAGCGGGCCCTGCTCGGTGTGCTCGGGCGCGATCTTGAGATAGCCGCCCACATGGTGCTGCACCAGCTCCTTGACGTACTCGGGCGACTGCACGGCGAGGTCGTAGCGCAGGCCCGAGCCGCTCAGGATCTTCTTGAGGCCCTTGAGCGCGCGGCCACGGCGGTAGATCTTGATCAGCGGATCGTGGTTGGTCGTAAGGTTCTGGCAGATGCCCGGATAGACGCAGCTGGGCTTGCGGCAGGCGGCCTCGATTTCGGGCGTGCGGCAGCCCAGGCGGTACATGTTGGCCGTGGGGCCGCCCAGATCGGAAATGGTGCCGGTGAAGCCTGCGACCTTGTCGCGGATGTCCTCGATCTCGTGGATGATCGAGTCTTCCGAGCGGCTCTGGATGATGCGGCCTTCGTGCTCGGTGATCGAGCAGAAGGTGCAGCCGCCGAAGCAGCCGCGCATGATGTTGACCGAGAAACGGATCATTTCCCAGGCGGGAATCTTGGTCGCGCCATCGTGGCTGCCGTTTTCATCGGCATAGCTGGGATGGGGCGAGCGCGCATACGGCAGATCGAACACATAGTCCATCTCGGCCGTGGTCAGCGGAATCGGCGGCGGGTTGATCCAGACGTCGCGCGCGGTCGCGCCTTCGCCATGGGCCTGCACCAGCGCGCGCGCGTTGCCGGGGTTGGTTTCCAGATGCAGCACGCGGTTGGCGTGGGCATAGAGAATGGGGTCGCTCTTGACCTGCTCGTAGCTGGGCAGGCGGATCACCGAGTGGTCGCGCGGCGGCGCCTTGAGCTTGCTGCGCAGCGCGGGGTTGGCGACAAACTGTATGGGCTGTACCGAATCGCCCTCCTCCACGCCAGCAACCAGTGGCGAATCGTACTGGCGCCGCGCCGGGACGTTCTTGCCCGTGCCGCAGCTCGGGCCGGCGATCTCGGGAATGGCGGATGCCGCGGCGGCCTCGCCGTCTTCCTTGCTGCAGCTGCTGCCCTGGGCCGCGGCCTGCTCGCTGGTGGTCTGGTAGGGGTTGATGTGCACTTCGACGCGGCCGGGCTCGTCGACCGTGGTGGAGTCGATCTCGAACCAGCCGGCTTCGGAGGCGCGGCGCACAAAGGCCGTGCCGCGCACGTCGGTAATGGTGTCCACCGGCTCGCGCGCAGCCAGGCGGTGGGCGACTTCAACCAGCGCACGCTCGGCATTGCCGTAGAGCAGCAGGTCGCACTTGGAATCGACCACGACCGAGCGGCGCACCTTGTCGCTCCAGTAATCGTAGTGCGCGATGCGGCGCAGGCTGCCTTCGATGCCGCCAAGCACCAGCGGCACGTCCTTGTAGGCTTCGCGGCAGCGCTGGCTGTAGACGATGGCCGCGCGGTCGGGACGCTTGCCGGCAACGTCGCCGGGCGTGTAGGCGTCATCCGAGCGGATCTTGCGGTCCGCCGTGTAGCGGTTGATCATCGAATCCATGTTGCCCGAGGTCACGCCCCAGAACAGGTTGGGCTTGCCCAGGGCCTTGAACGCCTCGGCGCTTTGCCAATCGGGCTGGGCAATGATGCCCACGCGAAAGCCCTGGCCTTCAAGCACGCGGCCGATCACCGCCATGCCGAAGCTCGGGTGGTCGACGTAGGCATCGCCTGTGACCAGAATGACATCGCAGCTGTCCCAGCCAAGCTGTTCCATTTCCTTGCGCGTGGTGGGCAGGAACTTGGCCGTGCCGAAGCGCTTGGCCCAGTACGGACGGTAGCTGGTCAGCGGTTTGGCGGCGCGGGCAAAGAAGGAAACGTCAACGGGGGCGTTCATGGCGGTGCGATCGTGGGGACTGGAACCTGCCAGTGTACTTTTGCACAGGTAGCTTTGCTGCAGCAGGGTCTTGCCCGCACTGCTGCACCCAGGGTAAACGCTTAGAGGTCTTTCTGCGCGCTCGCCACCAGCGCGGCCAGCACCTGCGCATCGCCCATCTGCCGCGCGCACAGCAGCGCCAGCTTGACGAGAAACAGCTCGCTTTTGTCAGGCCCGACGGCATCCAGCGCCGAGGCCAGGGTTTCGTAGACGGATTCGAGACCGGCAATATCAAGCGCCGGTGCGCTGGCGGTCAGGCCATGGGCATTGTGCTGCATCAGAGACTTTCAACAGAGGTGGGAAGGGCCAGAGCGCGCTCCAGCGCCACTTGCAGTTGGTCTGCACCCAGCGTGAGCCAGCGCGCGCAGACATGCTGGTCGGGGCGCTTGCCACCGATGTCGCCCGGCGTGTACGCGTCGTCGCTGCGAATCTTC